>WLQO01000002.1 GCA_009698295.1 Actinomycetota bacterium
CTTTGCAATCGGGTTCCGATCGCATCTTGCAGGAGATGCGTCGTTCTTATCGCACTAGCCGTTACTTAGGAATATTAGATCGAGTTCGCCAAGCAATGCCACATGCGATGATCACAACCGACATCATCGTAGGTTTCCCCGGGGAGACTGAATCAGATTTTCAAGCAACGATGGATCTTGCAACGCAGGGCCAATTTGCCGCTGCTTACACTTACAAATATTCCATTCGTCCAGGAACTCCAGCAGGTGCTATGCCTAACCAAGTTCCGGATGCAATTGTCGGTGAACGCTATACGCGATTGCATGAACATCAACAAGGTATTTCTCTGGGGGTTAATCAAAGATCAATTGGCACCAAACATCGTGCGCTAGTTTCAGAAGTAGAAGGTAGGCGCGATGTGGCCCAGTCACGTTTAACAGGCAAGACTGAAGATTTCCGTTTAGTGCATTTTGATGCGACTAGCAACGCCAGGCCTGGAGATTTTGTAGATCTCACAATTACCGATGCTTCTGCCCATTACTTAATCGCCAAAGAGGATGCACATATAAATACTCGCGGGGGAGATGCCTTTGCTGCGCGTGAGGCGCAGGCCGGACCGCAGCCCACGATGCTCGGAATTCCAACAGTGAAATGAAGACGATAGTTATTTGTGGCGCAACCGCAACAGGCAAGAGTGATTTAGCGGTTTCGTTAGCAAAAGAGATAGGCGCAGAAATAGTAAATGCTGACTCGATGCAGATCTATAAAGGTATGGATATTGGAACCGCCAAACTCGCGCCTGCAGAAAGAGGTGGAATTCCACATCACATGCTTGATGTTTTAAATGTTACGAAAGATGCAACTGTTGCTTGGTATCAAGGGCTGGCACGTGAGGCGATTACTCAGATACACGATCGCGGGAAGCACGCGATAATCGTTGGTGGCACTGGCCTCTACATAAAATCTATATTAGATGATTTGAATTTCCCAGATACAGATGCGGCGATACGTCAGAAATTGACGGAAGAGGCGAAGGAGTTCGGCATTGTGCACCTCTTTCACCGGTTAGAAGAGTTAGATCCGGCAGCAGCCGCGGCCATTGATCACCAGAATGAGCGGCGAGTTATCCGGGCTTTAGAAGTAATCGAAATTACCGGTAAACCGTTCACTGCCAATTTACCGCGCGAGGATAGTTCACTTTATCCAGATGCTCTGCAATTTGGATTGGTTATGGATCGTGCAGAGTTAGCAACAAGAGTCGAAGCACGCGTTGATCAGATGTGGGAGTCGGGTTTTGTCGCAGAAGTCGATCGTTTAATAGAAGAAGGAATCACGCAGGGCACAACAGCTCGTCGCGCCTTGGGTTATGCGCAAATTATCGCGATGCGCAGTGGTGAGATTTCAGAAGATTTGGCGATTGAAGAGACCAAGCGAGCAACTCGCCAATATGTCAGACGGCAAGAAACCTGGTTCTCACGTGATGCGCGAATCAACTGGATATCTCCAATACAACCTCGTTTGGAAACAGTACTAAAGAAGATAAACTCATCAGCATCATGATTGATACCGTAATCGGCACATATGGCCATGGCACGGAGAACGATTTTGTACTCGTCTTCGATCCGGCTGATGAAATTTCAATCACTACTGCTCAGACTGCGGCGATCTGTAATCGCGAGAGCGGCATTGGTGCTGATGGTTTAATCCGCATAACTAAGCGAGATGAAAAATGGTTTATGGATTACCGCAATGCCGATGGATCGCTGGCTGAAATGTGCGGAAATGGAATTCGAGTAATGGCTCGATATTTAGTAGAACGAGGACATCAACCAGAAGGAATTTTCGCCATAAATACGCGCGATGGAATAAAACATTTACGAGTTCCTAAAGTTGATGACATCTCGGTAAATATGGGAAAAGTGATCGATGAAAATGAAGAGGTAACCGCCTCCGTTGACGGCATGATTTGGAACGGCTACAACATTAATGTGGGAAACCCTCATGCAGTGGTCTTCGTCGAGAAAATCGAAGATGTCGGTTCTTTAAAAGATGCTCCGGTGGTACGCCCAAAAGATACTTATCCTGAAGGCGTTAACGTTGAGTTTGTCGAAATAATGCCGAACCATGAAGCCAAGATGCGCGTTCATGAACGTGGCAGTGGTGAAACTAGATCTTGCGGCACTGGTACATGTGCCGTAGCACTCGCGGCAACTCTGCACTCTAAGGAGAATTTACCTGCGCGTTGGGTAATTTACCCACCTGGTGGACGTTTAGTAGTAGATATCGACCCACATTCCAATGCAACTTTAACGGGACCTGCACTTTTGATTGCAGATCACGATTTGACGAGTTTTTTGCAGGATGCATGAACGGAGAAATACCACGCGATAGCGATCTCTTTGAAGAATTACTGCGTGAGAGCGCACGAGTTGCTGCAGATTTTGATGCCGATGAAAGTGATTTCGAAGTCTCATCTCAACCAGATCTGGCTGATCGCCATGCGCTCCGACGCGTAAAAGGTTTTTCTACTGAACTTCAAGATATTTCCGAAGCGGAATATCGCCAACTACAACTTGAGAGAGTTGTACTTGTTGGTGTTTGGACTGAAGGCAGCGCAGAAATGGCTGAAAATTCTCTCGCTGAATTAAAAGCTCTCGCCGAGACAGCTGGATCAGAAGTATTAGATGGGTTAATTCAAAGGCGCGATAAACCAGATCCGGCAACTTATATTGGTTCTGGAAAGGTGATTGAGTTGCGACAGATAGTTGTTGCTACTGGAGCGGACACAGTAATTTGCGATGGCGAACTTTCACCGTCGCAGCTACGTCAATTAGAAGATAAGTTAAAAGTTAAAGTCGTAGATCGCACCGCGCTAATCCTGGATATTTTTGCTCAGCATGCCAAGAGCAAAGAGGGTAAAGCCCAAGTTGAATTAGCGCAGATCGCCTATCTGCTGCCAAGGTTGCGCGGTTGGGGTGATTCGCTTTCTCGCCAAGTTGGTGGACGAGCAGCAGGCGGTGCTGGTATCGGCGGACGTGGTCCAGGTGAGACCAAGATTGAGACAGACCGTCGCCGAATTCGCGACAAGATGGCGAAGTTACGTCGCGAGATCGCAGAGATGAAGATTTCTCGTGACACAAAACGACAAGAGCGTAAGCGCTTTAATATCCCATCTGTAGCTATTGCAGGTTATACAAATGCAGGTAAATCTTCGCTCTTAAATAAGCTAACCGATGCTGGGGTTTTAGTTGAAAATGCGCTCTTTGCAACTCTTGATCCTACGGTTCGTAAATCACAGACATCAGAAGGAAGGGTGTACACGCTTTCCGATACCGTCGGTTTTGTGCGCCATCTGCCACACCAGTTGATTGATGCTTTTAAATCAACTCTTGAAGAAGTATCTGGTGCAGATTTAATCGTGCATGTTGTAGACGGTTCTCACCCTGATCCCTTTGAGCAGATTAGAGCAGTGCGTGAGGTAATCACAGAAATCGGCGGCGGTGATATCCCCGAGATTATTGCGATCAATAAGGTCGATGCGGCAGACCCTGATGTAGTTATGGAAATTTTGAGGAAAGAGAAGAATAGTTTTGCATTCTCAGCTCGAACCGGATTTGGAATAGATGGATTAGTCCGAGCAATTGAAAAATCTCTTCCTCATCCAAATGTGGAGATAAATGCCTTGATTCCATACGAACGCGGTGATTTAGTCAGCGCAGTACACGAACGTGGTGAAATTATCAGCGAAGAATATGTGGAGACAGGCACACAGATGCGCGCTCTAGTTGATGGTGGATTAGCAAAAGCGATTGAAGAAGCGCTCCTTTAACGAGAGATAGCCCTTTTACGCCTTAGAAATTCGGGAATATATGCGACACGCCGTTGGTTGTAAGGGGTAATACTGAGTAAATGCGCGAGTATGCGCCCGTATACGAACTATCTTAAAAGAGATGGTTTTTTGATTTTATGGAAGGCAGGTGAGAGCAGTGGCAACAGATTACGACACCCCCCGCAAGACGGATGAGGAACTCCACGAGGAGTCGCTAGAGGAACTCAAAGCTAAGCGAGTCGATGCTCAATCCGGTCAAATTGATGTTGACGAAGCAGAAGCTGCCGAGACGCTAGAACTTCCTGGTGCAGATTTATCAGGAGAAGAACTCGCAGTTCGCGTTGTTCCAAAGCAAGTCGATGAATTTACCTGTTCACGATGCTTCTTGGTGCACCACATAACACAACTCGCTAAAGGCGAAGGCGCTAAAGCGGTATGTAAAGAGTGCAGCTAAAGAGTTTTTGAGTTTTGCAGCAGCGCGGCGAGATTCTCGCCGCGTTTGCTCGTTATAAGCCAATATGGCGTTGGGTCGCGTGGGTCCAAAACTTCAATCTTTAAACCAGTGGGTACCCAGAACTTGATCGCAAGAAATGCCGCGGGATCGGCATCGCGAGTGCGCAATAATCGCATCGCCGAAGAATCCAAAATGGTTATATCTCCGAGATATTTAATATCGATATGAGCTTGATCAATCCTTAGTTCTTTTCCATCAAATGAAATGGTGGAACGCATCGCAAAGGCGATATAGATGATTGCGATCGTCGCGGGAATTAATGAGGCAACCGCTGCCTTGGTATCAAAGGCTGCCCAAATTGCGATCACCAATGATAGAAAAAGAAAATAAATAAAGCCCAGTACCCAAATAGGCGGGCGAAGAACTTCTTTGAATATCACCATTGGAGTCTAGATGAAGTAAAGTGGGAGTATGAGTCGCGTTGCGAGCACAACCCCTCCCGAAGGCGCGGTCATTCCTGAGCGCCATCCAAAAGCGCCGGAAATTGGTACAAAGATTCCATCGCACTTTGGTCATTGCTTTGGTTGCGGCGAGTTACATCCCACAGGACTTCATCTTGTTGCACAAGCTGGAGCAGGCGCTGATTTAACTGCAGAATTTACCGTCACTGAAAACCATCAAGGCGCACCAGGTCTGGCACATGGTGGACTTTTATCTCTTGCCTTTGATGAAGCCCTTGGCAAATTGATGTGGTTAATTCGCTCACCAGCAGTAACTGCGCGGTTAGAAACAGATTTTCTTAAACCTGTGCCAATCGGCACCAAGTTGCACATCACCGCGCGGATTACGGGTCAAGTAAATCGTAAAGTTTATACCGCAGCGGAAGGACGTCTCGGTGGACCTGAAGGAGAAGTAGCAGTAAGAGCAGCGGCGCTATTTGTAATAGTTCCAATGTCACATTTTTTAGAGAATGCTCCAAAAGAATATTTAGAACATATATCCAAGACGCCTGAGATTCTGGCCTTTGTAGATCCGGAATTTGAGATAAATCCATAATGGGAGTAAAAGTTTTAGTCACGCGATTAGATAAGGATCTACCTCTTCCGAACTACGCAAAGGGTGGAGATGCCGGCGCTGATTTAGTTGCACGAGTTGATGTCACTCTTGCACCGGGGGAGCGCAAATTAGTCCCCACCGGAATTTCTATTGCTCTTCCAGATGGTTATGTCGCGTTGGTGCATCCTCGATCTGGATTGGCTATTAAGCATGGCGTCACGATGGTTAATTCACCAGGGACAGTTGATGCGGGATATCGCGGCGAGTTGCAGATAATCCTGATAAACCATGACCCCAAGGAGAGCGTCTCATTTAAGCGCGGCGATCGAATTGCACAGTTAGTTATTCAACAAGTAGAACGTGCAGAATTTATTGAAGTTGAAACTTTGCCAGGTTCAGGACGTGGTTCTGGCGGTTTTGGATCTACGGGGCGTTGATGAGCAATTTACCTATCGACTCAAACGGATCAGATAAAGAGAAAATTCTCTCTGCCTTTGGTGGCAAGAAGGGGCTTATTGATTCCGGTATTCCCTCGGTTATCTTCCTGGTTGTATTTAACTTGGCCGATGATCTCCGAAAAGCTTTAATTGCATCACTAATAATCTCTGCCTGCCTAACGATTATTCGCTTGGCCAAGAAAGTTACGATTCAGCATGCAATATCTGGGCTGATTGGTTCTTTGATTTGTGCATGGTTTGCTAACCGCACCGGAAATGCCAGTGATCTATATATTCCAAAACTACTAACCAATTTGGGTTATGGCAGCGTTTATTTGATCGCTAATTTAATCGGTTGGCCCGTACTTGGCCTCGTACTTGGACCAATCTTGGGCGAGAATTTAGCTTGGCGTAAAGATCCCGCTCGTTCACGTGCATATAAGCGCGCTAGTTGGCTCTGGGTTTTAATGTTCTTCACACGGATTGCAGTGCAGTACCCAATTTATCGAAGCGGAAACGTCAATTTGCTGGGAACTGTAAATCTAGCGATGGGTTATCCGCTATTTCTTGCAACAGCATATGGATCTTGGATGATTTTAAAGAGCGTACCGACCACCAAGATTCAAGGGAATTAGTTAGAGATAAAGCAAGATTTAATCAGACCTTCAGCAGTCGCGGAAGCAACAAAGAGCAATTCATCTCCTGCGCTAAATACATCAGTAGGAGTTGGCGTAATGACGCGACCATCTCGAACTATCGCAGCCAAGGATGCATCATCGGGAAGAGCAATCTCTTCAACAGTTTTGCCGATACAACTTGAAGAATCAGGCAGTGTTAATTCGACCAGGTTCGCCTGACCTTTACGGAAAGAGAATAAACGAACCACGTCACCAACGCTTACAGCTTCTTCTACGAGTGCAGAAATGATTCGGGGAGTCGATACGGCTACATCAACGCCCCAAGAAGAATCAAAGAGCCATTCGTTCTTAGGATGATTGATACGAGCAACCACACGTGGCACACCGTATTCAGTCTTAGCAAGTAGCGATGCAACCAAATTCACTTTGTCATCTCCAGTGGCAGCGACCAAAACCTGGCAGTTATTGAGCACCGCTTTATCTAGCGCTGTGATTTCGCAAGCATCCGCCATTAACCATTCAGCATCAGGCACAGATTCCATCTTTAGCGCTTTAGGATCACGATCGATTAAGAGAACTTGATGGCCGTTATCTAAAAGTTCGCGCGCAATGGCGCGACCGACATTTCCAGCTCCGGCAATTGCAATTCTCATGAGTGATCCCCTGGAGAGCGGGCAAATATTTCTTCAACTTTACGAATATCTTCGTCACGAACTGTGACGTGAATTAAATCGCCTTCTTGCAGAACTGAGTGTGGATCTGGAATAAGACCCTCGCCTAGGCGTGTAATAAATGCCACTCGAGCGCCCGTGGCTGCTTCAAGTTCTGTAATAGCCATTCCGAACCAACCTTTATGTGGATGCATCTCACAAAGTTGAATTGCCCCACTTGCATCGCGCCATTCTGAACGAGAACCTTCTGGAACTAAGCGGCGCAAGATCTGATCGGTAGCCCAAATTACAGTTGCGACAGTTGGAATTCCTAAACGTTGATAAATTTCTGCACGGCCTGGATCATAAATACGAGCAACCACATTAGCGACGCCATAAGTTTCGCGAGCCACGCGTGCAGCCAAGATATTCGAGTTATCGCCATTGCTTACGGCAGCAAACGCATCAGCAGTTTCAATTCCTGCCTCTAGCAAGGTATCTCGATCAAATCCCACTCCAGATATGGTGCGTCCCTTGAAATCAGGTCCTAAGCGGCGGAAAGCTTCACGTGATTGATCAATAATCGCCACAGAATGTCCTGCAGCTTCAAGTTCGGTGGCTAATGAAGAACCAACTCGACCGCATCCCATAATCACGACGTGCACAAGGTTTAACTTACACCCTTATTCTTATCTTTATGACATCAAATGGGGCTAACGAGCAGAATTCCGCAGAACGCGTTGCGTTGGCAGTGGGGGATCGCTTCACCACCACCATTGAGAAAGTCGCTCACGGCGGCCACTTCATTGCACGCCACCGTGGCGCAGTAATCTTTGTAAGACATGCGATTCCTGGCGAAGAAGTAGAAATTGAAATAACTGGCACCGGTAAGGCATTTAATCGTGCTGATGTTGTAAAAGTTATAAGTGCTTCACCTGATCGAGTTAGCGCACCATGTCAATTTGCGCATCGCTCTGGATGCGGTGGTTGCGATTTCCAACATATTTCGCTGGAACGACAACGACAATTGAAATCTGATGTAATCACTGAACAATTCGCGCGGATCGCTAAGCAGGAGTTGCGCGTTGATGTAGAAGAAGTTGGTGCGCCGCTCGGTTATCGAACTCGTTTTAACGCTGTGACTACCCGCAATGGAGATTTGGGATTTAAACAAGCAAGAAGTAACAAGGTAGTTCCAGTAAGTGATTGTCGGATCTTGCAACCGGAAATCAAATACCAAGAGCTAAGTTCTCGCAAGTGGAAAGGTGATTTGCGGGTCGAAGTTTCACTCTCGTCGACGGGAGAGCGGACTATTGCCACAGGCTATACACGTGATGAAACTCCGGTACGTACCAGCGAAGGTCCAGATGTTGCAAAGTATTCTGTAAATGGATTTCCATTAGAAGTTGGACAACGCTCATTCTGGCAGAGCCATAAGTTAGCGCCGGCAGTGCTCACACAAGTTGTCAAAGAGTTTGCACAGCTGGGAGATGGAGATCAAGTCTTGGATCTTTACGGTGGAGTTGGGCTCTTCACCTCACAATTTCTAGATGTGATCGGAGAAAGCGGCCAGATTGATTTAGTTGAAGGAAGCAAGAGCGCAACCGCTGATGCGATGCGCAATTTCGGGGAAATGAAAAATGTGAAAGTACACACCGGCGATGTGGCTAAATTGTTGCCACGCTTTTCAAAGGCCGATGTAATTGTTTTGGATCCACCGCGCGAAGGCGCAGGAAAAGAAGTGGTGGCAGCGATGGCCGCACTGAGGCCAAGATCGATTATTTATGTTGCATGTGATCCTGCAGCGCTGGCCCGGGACACAACATATTTGAGCGATCTTGGTTATGAAATCGCCAAAATTCGCGCCTTTGACCTTTTCCCGATGACACACCACATTGAATCTGTTGCGCTCTTTACATCAAGTAAGGTATCTTGACATCAAGATAAATTGAGTTAGGGATACATATGAGTAAGAATTCGTTAGGCGCCAAGAAGAATCTCAAAGTTGCTGGTAAAGAATTTGAAATCTTTGATATTTCAAAGATTGATGGCGCAGCGAACTTGCCTTTCTCACTTAAAGTTTTGCTAGAGAATCTACTGCGCACTGAAGATGGCGCCAATATCACCGTCGACCACATCAAGGCGTTAGCGCAATGGGATCCTGCGGTGGAACCTGACACTGAAATTCAATTCACACCCGCACGCGTTGTCATGCAAGATTTTACTGGCGTGCCTTGCATCGTTGATCTTGCGACGATGCGCGAGGCGATCGTTGAACTCGGGGGAGATCCGGCGAAGGTAAATCCACTCGCACCAGCGGAGCTAGTTATTGATCACTCAGTAATCGCGGATGTTTTCGGCACTAAAGATTCTTTTGAGAAAAACACTGATATTGAATATGAGCGCAATCGTGAGCGCTACCGTTTCTTACGTTGGGGACAGGGCGCATTTGATGAATTTAAAGTTGTGCCACCCGGAACCGGAATCGTCCACCAAGTAAATATCGAATTTCTTGCTCGCGTTGTTATGACTCGCACAGTCAACGGCGTTCTGCGCGCATATCCAGATACGGTAGTCGGAACAGATTCACACACGACGATGGTTAACGGTTTGGGCGTACTTGGTTGGGGAGTCGGCGGTATCGAGGCAGAAGCAGCGCTTTTGGGCCAACCGGTATCGATGCTGATTCCACGTGTCGTCGGTTTCAAATTAAGCGGAGCGCTACCAGTCGGCACAACTGCCACAGATATGGCGTTAACAATTACCGAGATGCTGCGTAAGCATGGCGTGGTTGGCAAGTTTGTAGAATTTTATGGTCCAGGTGTTGTTGCGGTACCAATGGCAAATCGCACAACGATCGGAAATATGAGTCCGGAATATGGCTCAACTTGTGCAATATTTCCAATCGATGAAGAAACCCTTCGTTACCTGCGCCTGACTGGTCGCAGCGATGAACAAGTTGCACTCGTTGAGCAATATGCAAAAGCACAAGGCATGTGGCATGACCCATCTGTGAGCCCACGTTTCTCTGAACATATTGAGCTAGATCTATCTACTGTTGTTCCATCAATTTCGGGACCAAAGCGTCCGCAAGATCGCATCTCACTAAGTGAATCAAAGAGCGCTTTCGAAAAAATTCTTCCGACATATTTGACAGATAAGACTGGCAAAGAGGCATACCCAGTCAATGTTGGCGTAAAAGCTACAACGATTAAAAATGGTGATGTGGTTATCGCATCAATTACTTCTTGCACCAATACATCTAATCCTTCAGTCATGATCGGTGCGGCGCTCCTTGCTAAGAAAGCGGTTGAACGCGGCTTAACTTCCAAGCCATGGGTTAAGACAACTTTGGCTCCAGGATCAAAGGTAGTTACAGATTATTACGATCGTGCAGACCTGACTAAATATATGGAAGCTCTCGGATTTAACTTGGTCGGCTACGGCTGTGTAACTTGTATCGGAAACTCAGGCCCGCTGCCGATTGAGATTAGCAAATCAGTAAACGAGCACGATTTAGCGGTAACTGCTGTACTTTCCGGAAACCGTAACTTTGAGGGGCGAATTAGCCCAGATGTGAAGATGAACTATCTCGCATCTCCACCACTTGTCGTGGCTTATGCCCTTGCTGGAACTATGGACCATGATTTTGAGCGAGATTCACTTGGAAAAGATAAAGATGGCAAAGATGTTCTTTTGGCTGAAATTTGGCCAAGTGCAAAAGAGATCCAGGATGTAATCGACTCGTCTATCTCTTCTGAGATGTTTAAGAAAGATTATGCAACCGTCTTTGATGGCGATCATCGCTGGAAATCTCTTGATACTCCAACTGGAAAGACTTTCGAATGGGATGCGCAATCGACTTATGTTCGCAAGCCTCCGTACTTCGATGGCATGCCAGCAAGCCCAAAGCCGGTTACAGATATTTCTGGAGCACGCGTTCTGGCAATCTTGGGAGATTCTGTGACCACCGATCACATCTCACCTGCTGGAAATATCAAAGCTGATTCACCTGCAGGTAAGTATCTTGAAGCGCACGGCGTTGCGCGTGCAGACTTTAATTCGTATGGATCAAGACGCGGAAATCACGAAGTAATGATTCGTGGAACTTTCGCCAATATTCGTTTGAAGAATATGTTGCTCGATGGTGTTGAGGGTGGATTTACTCGTAACTTCCAAAGTGAAGGCGAACAAGCAACTATTTACGATGCATCGATTGCGTATCAGAGCGCTGGAGTGCCTTTGGTAATTCTTGCCGGCAAAGAGTATGGATCTGGATCTTCGCGCGACTGGGCTGCTAAAGGAACGGCTCTATTAGGAGTCCGTGCTGTGATTGCCGAAAGTTTTGAGCGAATTCACCGTTCAAACCTGATTGGAATGGGTGTTCTCCCATTGCAATTTAAGGATGGCGAAAACGCGCTATCACTTGGTTTGACTGGCACTGAGACTTTTGCGATATCTGGAATCACTGAATTAAATGGCGGTGGAATTCCCAAAGAGGTAACGGTCACCGCAGGGGATAAGTCATTTACCGCTAAGGTGCGTATCGATACGCCGGGCGAGGGTGATTATTATCGCCATGGTGGGATCATGCAGTACGTTCTGAGGTCGCTATTGGGTTAGAGATCGCGGATTTACTTGCTCCAAACTAGAATGAGATCATGATTGAGCAAATAAAGTCGCCTGCCGATATAAAGGCGTTGGATCATGCTCAACTAAATTCGCTAAGCGAAGAAATCCGCCAATTTCTAATTACCAAAGTTTCTAAAACTGGTGGGCATCTAGGTCCAAACTTGGGCGTCGTTGAGTTAACTCTGGCGATTCACCGCGTATTTGATTCACCGCGCGATGTAGTTCTCTTCGATACAGGCCACCAATCCTATGTTCATAAGATAATTACGGGGCGAGCAGATAGTTTTGATGGACTTCGCCAACGTGGTGGTATCGCTGGGTATCCCAATCGCAGTGAGAGCGAGCACGATGTCATTGAAAACTCGCATGCATCTACTGCGCTTTCTTGGGGTGATGGAATTTCTTTTGGCTTTGCGCAAACTGGCCAGAGTGATCGCCATGTAGTCGTGGTGGTCGGCGATGGCGCGCTAACAGGAGGAATGTCCTGGGAGGCGTTAAATAATATTGCCGCTGCAGAAAAGCGAAATTTAGTAATCGTTGTAAATGATAATGAACGTTCTTATTCTCCAACTATCGGCGGATTGGCGACTTATTTAGCGACTCTGCGCGTGACTAAAGGTTATGAGCGTTTCCTAGATTGGGGTAAGGAAGTACTACATAAAACTCCAGTAGTTGGCACACCGATTTATGAAACTTTGCATGGCATGAAGAAAGGCATTAAAGATATCGTTGCCCCGCAGGGTATGTTTGAAGATCTCGGACTCAAATATATGGGGCCGATAGACGGTCATGACATCGCTGCACTCGAAAAGGCGTTACTAAAAGCGAAAGAATTTGGCGCTCCAGTTCTGGTTCATGCAATCACTGAAAAAGGGCGGGGACATAAACCGGCTACTGATGACGAAGCAGAGAAGTTTCACGCAGTTGGCATCGTTGACCCCGAAACTGGCGTGCCACTTTCCAAAAGTGTGACTAGCTGGACCAAGATATTTTCTGATGAGTTAATTTCTATTGCAAAGGAACGTGAAGATATTGTTGCAATCACTGCGGCGATGCTCGGGCCTACTGGACTTGATGCCTTTGCAAAGGTATTCCCAGATCGCACAGTTGACGTTGGTATAGCCGAACAACATGCTGTGACTAGCGCTGCCGGAATGGCCTTTGCTGGCTTGCATCCAGTTGTTGCTGTCTATTCCACATTTTTGAATCGCGCCTTCGATCAATTACTTCTTGATGTCGCACTCCACAAGGCTGGTGTTACCTTTGTCTTAGATCGTGCTGGTGTAACTGGCGATGATGGCCCATCACATAATGGAATTTGGGATTTAGCTCTAACTGGAATTGTTCCAAGCATGCATGTCGCTGCGCCGCGAGATGCTGCACGTTTGCGCGAGACGCTGCGCGAAGCCGTTGCGATATCTAACGCCCCTTCGATGGTGCGCTATCCCAAAGGTGCGGTACAAAGTGATATTCCAGCCTTTGAACGTCGCGATGGAATTGATGTTCTTTATCGTGGAGAAAGCGCCGACGTTTTATTGGTAAGTATCGGAGCAATGGCTGCGATTGCTGTGGAAGCAGCTTCGATGGCATATCGCGAAGGCGTTGGCGTAACTGTTATAGATCCACGCTGGGTAAAACCTCTACCCATTTCTCTGACCACAATGGCGCGACGTTACAAGAGCGTAGTTGTTCTGGAAGATGGCATTAAGCATGGGGGAGTTGCAAGTTCTATCTCAGAGTTGTTCCGCGAAGAAGGGTTAAATATGCCGATTCACTCGGTAGGAGTGCCCCTGGAGTTTATCGAACACTCCAAACGGAGTGAGATATTAAATGATTTAGGAATAACTGCGCAAAATATCGCGCGCAGTATTGTCGAATGGAATAGCTCTAACGGTTCAGCAAATTCAATTTCGATTATGGAAGAGATGCAATCCCCGGTGCGTGAAAACGCTGACCGCAAACCGCTTCACTAATTCCTTCACGATCCAAGTACGGCAAGATTCCGCCTAAGTGCATTGGCCAACCAGAGCCCATCAACATACAAAGATCGATCTCAGCAGGGGTTGCGACGACACCTTCATCAAGCATCATTCGTGCTTCAACTGCCAAAGCTTTCAAAGCACGATCACGAACTTGTTCAGCGGTAGATGCAGTTGTTCCTTGCTTCAAGAGCGCCAGCGCTTCAGGATTTGGCGCTAACTTGCCATCGCTACCTTTGATGTAGAAATTACGAACTTTTGCAGCCACCATCGCTTGCATAGTTGGGGAGATTCGATAACGCTCACCGAGATTGGCATGGAGCGTTTCAGAAACATGTAGGGCAACGCCTGGACCAACTAAATCTAGAAGTTCAAATGGCGACATCGGAAAACCAATGCTGCGCATTGCGCTATCAGCAATTGCCGGCGGAGTTCCCTCATCAACTGCATCGGTTACTTCACCCATAAAGCGAGTCAGTAAGCGATTTACTACAAATCCCGGCGCATCTTTACAGATGATCATCGTCTTCTTTAGCTCTTTACCTACGCCAACGGCAGTTGCTGTGGTTGCATCATCTGTTTTGGAGGTGCGAGCAATTTCAAGGAGCGGCATCACTGCAACGGGGTTGAAGAAGTGGAATCCGATGACGCGTTCTGGATTCGCAAGACCCTCACTCATTCGTTCAACCGATAGCGATGATGTGTTAGTAGCGAGTACGCATTCGGGGGAGATGATGGTCTCTAACTTCTTGAAGAGCTCTTGCTTGAGGGATAGTTCTTCAAATATCGCCTCGATGATGAAATCGCATCCAGCAAAGGTTTTTTGATCGGCAGAACCGCTGATTAACAGCGAAAGCCGGCGCGCGGATTCTTCGCTCATGCGCTTCTTTTCAACTAACTTCGCTAATTCGCTCTTTACCCAAGCAACGCCTTTATCAGCGCGCTCTTGGTCGATATCGGTCATTACAACCGGACATTTCAAATTACGAAGTAGCAGTAAAGCCAATTGCGAAGCCATCAAGCCAGCCCCGACAACGCCAACCTTGCTAACTTTACGAGCCAGAGCAGCCTTAGGCGCTCCTTCAACTTTCTTGCGCTTCTTCTGAATCAAATTAAAGGCGTACAGTGAAGCTCGTAATGAATCTGACATTGTTAGATCAGCAAGTGTTTGATCTTCGACATCAAATCCGGCGCCGCGTGAATTAGTGCGAGCATCTTTGATCAATTCCAGAGCGCGCATCGGAGAAGCTATTTCAGCGCCGCCGTACTTCTTCAGCGCCGCCGCTTTACCAGTGGCTAGTGCGCTTTCCCACGCAGGATCACTTGAATAATCTTTGCGTTCAATTTTATTCTTACCAGAAAGGACATTTGCAGCGAAGGAAACTGAACGCTCTAGAAAATCTGCAGGTTCATAAACAGCATCGACGACCCCAAGTGCCAGCGCATCTTTAGCCTTCATCATGGTGTTGTTATTTAAAGCATTTAGCATGATGACTTGTACCGCGCGTTCTGGGCCGATTAGCTTTGGCAAAATTGTTGCGCCGCCCCATCCTGGTACTAAGCCGAGGAATACTTCTGGCAATCCGGTAAATGCCGTTGATGACAGAGTGCGGTAATTGCAATGTAGGCCGACTTCTAAGCCGCCACCGAGGGCTAGGCCGTTAATAAATGCGAATGTTGGAATACCGGATTCATCAAATCGACGAAATACATCGTGGCCAAGTTTGCCGATGGCAAGTGATTGTTCGCGTTTTGAAAGAAAAGAAAGCGCAGAAAGATCGGCACCGGCAGCGAAGATAAATGGCTTACCGGTAATCGCAATTGCAGCAGGAGCGCGGCCAATTGCATCCGTGATCGCCGCATCCAATGCAGTAAGTGATTGCGGGCCAAAGGTATTGGGACGGGTGTGGTCTAAACCATTATCTAAAGTAATTAATGCCAATGTGCCTTTGTGGCCAAATGGGGTTAAATCAACATCGCGAACAAGTGCGCTTGTTACTACTTCTTCGGGAGCACCTTCTGGCAAGCTCATTGCAGTTGTCATTACTTTGATCCTCCAGTGAAGTGTGGGTTCTCCCAAATAACAGTTCCGCCCATGCCAAGTCCAATGCACATTGTTGTTAAGCCGTAGCGAACATCGGTGTGCTCTTCAAAAGTGCGTGCCAGATTTAACATTAGACGAATACCAGAAGATGCTAAAGGATGCCCAACAGCGATCGCACCGCCATAAGGATTTACACGGGGATCATCGTCTGCAATTCCGAAGTGATCTAAGAAAGCGATAACTTGCACTGCGAATGCTTCATTTACCTCAAAGGCTCCGATATCAGATATCTGTAAACCAGCTTTTGATAAAGCCTTGATTGTCGAAGGAACTGGTCCAAAGCCCATGACTTCTGGTTCAACGCCAGCGAATGCATATGAAACTAACTTGGCTTTGATGGTTAGTCCTAATTCTTTAGCTTTATCTTCACTGGCAAGAAGTGCCGCGGTTGCGCCATCATTTAAACCAGAAGAGTTTCCAGGTGTTACACGACCGGCGGCACGAAATGGAGTCTTAAGCGTTGCTAGACCTTCCATTGTGGTTGTTGGACGTGGTGGTTCATCGACAGTTGCAATTCCCCAACCAATTTCGGGGATACGTGCAGCAGTAGGAATCAAATCGCGTTGAATCTTTCCGGCAGCATAAGCTGCAGCAGTTTTCATTTGTGAGTTATAGGCAAAACGATCTGCTCGTTCTTTAGTCAGTTGCGGGAAACGATCGTGTAAACGTTCGGCGGTAGCACCCATCGCGAGCGCATCTTGCTCAACAATTCTTTCGGCAAGAAATCTTGGATTAGGATCAAGGCCATCGCCGATTGGGTGATTTCCCATATGTTCAACGCCACCTGCAATTGCGATATCGATTGAACCGATTGCAATAGCACCGGCTAGTGAAGTAGTAGCTGTCATTGCACCAGCACACCAACGATCGACAGAATATCCAGGAACAGTATTTGGCAAGCCTGCAAGAAGTGATGCACTTCTTCCCAAGTTCATACCTTGATCACCAGTTTGTGTTGCAGCAGCGATCGCAACATCTTCAATATCGCCAGGGTTTACTTTGGGATTGCGTTCCAAGAGCCCACGCATCGCGCGCACCATAAGATCATCAGCGCGAGTACCGGAGTACATGCTTCCGGCCTTTCCAAATGGGGTACGGACAGCATCGACTAAAACAACGGTGCGAGACATTTGCGCTACTTTCTAACGAGTTCGAGCTAGTTGACTTCTAGGGATAGGTTACTCGTCAGTAGGTAAAAGCGGAACAGGCAGATGTAGACCTTGGTTAAACGCTTGCTGGCACGCGTGGAGCGGGAGCGCCCTTCTTCGATAAGTAAGGAACCAAGACCGCCGCGAGGTAGATACTCCAGGCTATGAATTGGACGATTGATGTGGTCGTATCAAATCCGATGGTGCCGCCTAGAACCGATCCCAGGATCGACTCCTTAGCAATCCAAGGGGTTACATCCCAGAGATAAGCATCTGCGCCAGGCAACCATCCCAACTCCTGGAATTCATGGACTCCATAAGAGAGAACGCCGGCGGCCACGATAATTAGCGCAACGCCAGTCACAGTGAAAAATTTAGAGAGATTTAATTTCACAGATCGGTTGTAAATTAAATAACCAAGTGCAACTGCAAGGGCTAAACCGAGAATCAATCCAATGGTTGCAGAAGATGCAGCACCAACGGTTTTAAAGTTTGTATATATAAAGAGAGCGGTCTCTAAGCCTTCTCGTAAAACTGCGAAAAAAGCCACTAAAGCAAGGCTTATTGGGCCTGTCATTACTGCGCTATCCACTTTGCCATGAAGTTCATCGCGCAGAGTGCGCGCTGTGCGCTTCATCCAGAAGACCATCCATGTAACAAGTGCAACTGCAATAAATGAGGTAAGTCCAGCAAATAACTCTTCGCCGCGAGTTGATAATTCAGCTGAAGTGAAAGAGAGAATTCCGCCTAAGGCTAAGCTCGCTGCAATCGCGACGCTGACCCCGCCCCAGAGCGCCTTCAAAAGGTGGCGGCGATCTGTGCGAACGATATAGGCGACCAAGATTCCAACGATAAGCGCCGCTTCTAACCCTTCGCGAAGGGCGATAATGAATGTGCTGAGCATGGGATAAATCTAGAACCGCACTACGAATTACGCAACTTAAATGTTGCGTAATTCCTCACATCTGGGTTGGCGCCTCATCTGGCTCAGGGCTTTCCGGCGCAGCAAGGGGGACGGTCTCCAGCAGAGCAGCCTCCAACAAGGGCGCTGCTATCTCAATCTGCCAAGAACGTGCACCCAGAGTAGCCAAAGAGCGGGCTACATCGCCTTTAGGAGCGTTCCAGCAGATCCGACGGATGTATTCGGGGGTAATCATATTTTCAAGGGGTATATCCAGCTCGGTGGCCTTGGCCGAAAGAAGGGCCTTGGCATGAGTAAGCGGGGCGTACTTATCCGGAAAGCGCTCGCGCCAAATCTTAAGTGGCGGTAAAGAATCAGAATCAGATCGCACTTGTGGCCATTGATCTTCGCCGAGCGCCAACGCATCAGAAATAGCGTTAATCCACGATGCGGCGTTCTCGAGCCAACGCGCTCGCAAACCGAGTGGGCGAAGAGTTCGCTCCAAATCTTTCTTGGTCTTGATCGTTTTTGTATGGGCAACAGTTGCGATTTCAACGATCGCGGCATCTGAGAGAAGTCGCCCTTGCGAGATATCAACTTCTTGCGCGATCTCATTTCGCACTGTCCAAAGCGCTCGCACTACTGCTAATTGATTGCGTTTTTTAATTTTATGCATACCCGATGTTCGTCGCCAAGGGTCAACCCGGGGAGGCGATGGGGGAGCATCAAGAATTGCTTGAAACTCTTCGCGCGCCCAATGCCACTTATTTGCCGAAGCTAAGAGCCCATAAACCTTTTCACGAAGTTCAACCAATAACTCAACATCGAGCGCTGCGTAATTTAACCACTCTTGTGGCAAAGGTCGCTGTGACCAATCGGCCGCCGAATGTTCTTTCGCCAACGAGACTTCCATTAAAGATTCCAGAAGTGGACCTAAACCCACTCGCGGCAACCCAGCGATGCGCCCACCGAGTTCAGTATCAAATAATCTCTTTGGATTTATTCCTAATTCGCGCAGACAGGGTAGGTCTTGGGTGCTGGCATGCAAGATAACCTCATCGCTCTGCAAGAGCTCATTTAACTTTAAAAATAGCGGATGGTTGGGACCGAATGGAATCGGATCAATTAAATGCAAACCGCCGCCTTGACGTTTAATCTGGATCAGATATGCACGAGCGCTAAATTTAAATCCGGATGCTCGTTCGGCATCGACGGCGAAGGGACCGGTACCTAACGCTAATTCTTTTAGCGCTGCCTCAAAACTTGGTATATCCGCGATGATTTGTGGGACACCGGCGGCCGGTGCCAACAAAGGAATTGCAGTAATAACTTCTTCGATTTCAGAAGGCTCTTCTTTTACATTATCCATAAATAAATATTTTTAAGGCCTAGCTAAGCCTTGCGACGTGCTGCAGAAATTGGGGCAACCCCTTCAACGACGGGAGGTAATCCAGCAACTTCGCCTAAGAGATTGCACCAAGCCATTACGTGGGAGATCATTTCCGTGGAATCTTTAATGAGCGGACTCCATGAAGCACGAATTTCAATTTCAGATTCATCGTTGCGTGGAGAAAGTTTTCCAAAAGAAGCACTTGATACACGAGTGACAGTTCCGCTAGGGGCGTTAAATTCACAATTTGCAGCCGTGAGTGAATCTAGCAACCAGCTCCAGCCAACTTCTGGCAGTAATGGATCATCTTGCATAGCCTCATCCACATCTGCGCTTAGAAAAGTTACACAACGGAACTCACCTTCCCAAGTATCTTGCCCACCAGGTTCGTGCAACAGAACAAAACGCCCAGATGCGATTTCATCTTCTGCATCGCCTAGCAATCCGTTCGATACGTCGGCGGTAAAGGCGAAAGAGTAGGTTGCCAATTTCTGTGGAGCAGGAACTTCTTCCAGAATAATTTCAGGACGCGGAGTTACGGTACGCAGGTGATCAATCATGCGATTAAATTGGGCGACATCCACTGCTTAATTCTAAAGATGGCAGTGCGATATAAGTGGGAGGCGGGGCGCAATTCTGTGTAGCCTTGCTCGCTATGGCCACCTTATTAGCGCTATTTTCCAGCGTGCTGTGGGGTACAGCCGATTATCATGGCGGAAATTTAAGTAAGAAATATCCCGCAATCGCCGTTCTCGGTGTAACACAAGCAATCGGATTGATCTTTGGAATTATTCTGGCACTGATAAATGGTGAATTTTCTACTAACGCTTTCGGAAGTAATGGTTACTTTATTCCGGGCGCATTTGCAGGAGTGCTTGGATATCTAGGTTTGATTTGTTTATATGCAGGGCTTTCAACAGGCCGGATGGGTGTCGTTTCTCCAATCAGTGGTTTATCAGCTCTGATTCCAGTTGGTTATGCATTCTTTGTAAAGGGTGACCGTTTATCGCTGATTCTCTCAATCGGCGCAGCGTTAGCAATCGTCGGTGCATTTTTAGCCAGCGGTCCTGAACTTTCGCAAGGACTGCCCATCAAACCTTTAATTCTCGCACTTGGTGCTGCCGCCGGTTTTGGAACCGCGTTGGTTTGGATGTCAATAGGTTCACAAGGTAGCGCGCTAATGACCATGGTGATGATGCGTACGACAACTTTATTTGTCTCGTTAGGAATACTTTTAAAATACCGCACCCTTGGTGGACTGCCGTTAAAGCTAGCCCCAGTATTAATCTTTATTGGATGTGCAGATTTCTTAGCAAATCTACTTTTGGGAGTAGCAACTACAAAAGGCAATTTAACGCTTTCGATGGTTCTTGGTGCCTTGTATCCAATATTCACTGCCGTACTTGCTTTTAAATATTTAAATGAGCGGCTGCATCGCGTGCAATATGTTGGAATTTTCGCCGCGGTTGCTGGTGTTGCAATTATTTCAGCTTTTTAACTTTACCAAGTTTCGAGCTTCTATAAATTGCGTACCTTCGATTTCCTGAGTCGTTATCTCTTCAAAGTTTTTTAAAAGCTCTGAGATATCAATTATATTCTCACCGCCAAGAACGCCAGTAACGCTCAAATAGATTCCATCTAGCGCCCTTTGTGCGATTAGTTCATTGATGATCATCGGACCTGCTTCGACCAAGACGTTGGCACCAAATTGCTTTATGCCTTTGGCAAGGGCGGCGGTTGGGGCGAGGTTCCACCAATGTGCCATTCGGTTATCGGCTAGAGCATTGATCATTGACCGGGATGAGATAACGACCGGAACCGGAGTGCGGTGGTAAGGCTCAGATCGCGCTGTTTCGCCGCCGATTAATAGAAAGTCGGCGCTTCGCCGACGGCTCAGGAAGGCGGTGCGATCTACTCCGCTGGATATGGCGCGGGAATTTCCATCTTTGGCGGTAGATCCATCGCCTCCTACAACCAATGATGCAAAGACCGCCACCTCAAAAGGCTACCGCGCAATGCTGCGATGTCAGTGGAGGTCGATATATTTTTTTCATGATCATTTCATGCGATACATGTGCTGTGCGAGATATTGGTTGTGAAGATTGCATCTTAACTTTCTTCATCACTAAAAATGAAGGCGATAAATTGAGAGAAGAAACGCTCTGCGAGATTCCAGATTCGACCGCAGATGCCATCGATCTACTCTCTTCTCGCGGACTAGTACGTCCGCTTCGCTTTAACTCAGCGTGATTATGTGAAAAATAGGTAAATTCACAGCCTAGCCACGCCTATCTCAAGTTGAGATTGCACGATCGCCCCCGTTAGCCTTCAACTCTTATGTTTACCTTCGGCCAAGCGATTCGACTGCGCTCAATCAGCGCAGTTGTAATCTCTATAGTTGCCATTGCTGCTCCGCTCTTAATAGCACCAACGGCTCAAGCCGCACAGACTTTGGCAGAAGTACAAGCGCGCGTACGTCAACTTGAAGAAGAAGCGACTACAGCGGCAGAAGGTGCACAAGAAGCGAAGGTGAAACTAGCCTCGCTAAATCGCACTCTCGCTGGAATTCAAGCGAAGAAAGAGGTGCAAAGTCAGAGCGTTAACGCACTCTCAAAATCGCTCAGCGCAATTGCGATCGATCAATATAAAACTGGTGGACTGAGCCAGAGCCTTGAACTTCTTTTCTCTTCAGATCCTGCGCTCTATCTTTCTGCCGCCGGTTCGTTGGAAGCGATAACACGGAAAAAATCAGTAGAACTTCGTAAATTTCAAGCTGCAAAGCAGCGCTTAACTGCGACATCGCTTACGGTAAATGACAAGTTAGCGCTGGTTAAAGCGACTCAAAAGAAGTTGGCAGCCCAAAGTGCGCGCGCAACTGCAAAATTAGCGGAAGCCGAATCGCTACTTGCAAAATTAAAGAAGGAAGACCGCGAACGTTTAGCACGCCTTGCACAACAAGAAGAAGATGCCGATCAAGCCTCATCACTTGCAGCGGCGAAGGCCTTGGCAGCAGTCTCTGGACGCGCCGGAAAGGCCTTGCAATTTGCCTTGAAACAGATCGGCGACAAATATGTTTTTGGCGCGGATGGAATGACATATTGGGATTGTTCTGGTTTGACGATGCGCGCTTACCAAGCCGGTGGAGTCTCGCTTCCACACTCGTCGAGGGCGCAATATTCTTATGGCAAGGCGGTAAAGCGCAGCGCACTTAAACCAGGTGACTTGGTATTTTTTGGACGGCCGATATCCCACGTAGGTATTTACATCGGTGGCGGCAAGATGGTGCACGCGCCTCGTTCCGGATCACGTGTGAAAGTCGCCAGTGCCTTTGATCTAGGACGTAAGCCATATATCGGCGCACGACGCCTGTAGCTGTCGACGAATTAGATAGATAATGCCAAAAAATATAATTTGCATCACCAACGACTTTGGTCCACGTGCTGGTGGAATCGAGACCTTTGTAATGGGGCTTATCGAAAGGCTTCCACGAGGTGCAGTAATTGTTTATACATCGCAACAAGGTGATACCCGAGCATATGATCAAGACTGGCAAGATCGCTTTGGAGTCAAAGTTGTAAGAGATAGAGCAAAAATATTGCTACCAACGCCCCGAGTGGCGCTTGCGATAAAGAGAATTGTCACAGAAGAGAATATAGAGATTGCTTTTTTTGGTGCAGCAGCACCGCTTGCGGTTATGTCGCGGTATTTACGTAAAGCCGGTGTAAAGAAAATTGTTTCACTGACCCATGGTCATGAAGTCTGGTGGTCCAAACTCTGGCCTTTTAAGTGGGCCATTCGCTTCATTGGCAATAACGTTGATCATTTAACTTACCTGGGAGATTTCACGCGCGCTCAAATCTCACGCTCCATATCCGCACAATCTTTTTCTGCGATGGTCAAAATTGCTCCAGGAATTGATACCGCACATTTCTCACCACAGGCTTCTGCTACTCAGCTGCGCGAATCGCTGGGACTTACCGAGAAGAAAGTGATTGTAAGCGTCGGCAGATTGGTTCATCGCAAAGGGCAGGATTCTCTGATTTCTGCTTTACCTGCAATTTTGCAACACCATCCTGAGGCACATGTATTAATGGTCGGAGAAGGTCCCTACCGAGAACATCTAGAAAAGTTAGTCGCGGATTTAGATTTAGCAGATCACATAACCTTCATAGGCCGAATTCAATATGCAGATTTGCCTCGCTACATTTGTGTTGGTGATGTATTTGCTATGCCATCTCGTTCGCGTCTTGCGGGGTTAGAAGTCGAGGGGTTAGGAATCGTGTATCTAGAAGCTAGCGCCTGTGGCTTGCCAGTCATCGCCGGCAAGTCTGGAGGTGCACCGGATGCGGTGATTGAAGGCGAAACCGGAATCACCGTAGATGGACGAAATCTCGCAGAAATCGCTGCGGCCGTTATTTATTTATTTGATGATCCGGCTAGAGCTCGCCAGTTGGGGGAGCGTGGACGTAAATGGATTGAATCAGATTGGCGTTGGGAAATTTGGGCCAATAAGTTTACGGAGTTGCTTAAAGTAAATTAAGTCCTCGTGCTTTTGTAATTGCGCCTAATCTATTTTTGACTTGAAGTTTGCGATAGATCGCCGCCAAATGAGATTTGAAAGTCGCCTCCGAAATATAGAGAGACTTTGCCAAATCGCTATTTGTTCCAGGGGCAGAAAGTGATTGTAAAACAGTTAATTCACGGGGAGTAAGAAATGATGCTGCTTCAATATTTTGAAGCGCGCTAACGATTCCGGGGGCGCTGAAATTTTTCGGCTGGAGCAACGAGCTCCTGATTGCCGCAACAACATCGTTAATAGGAGCGGTCTTCTTAACAAATGAGCTCGCACCAGCGCGCATGGCAGCGATTAAGTGGCTTTCTTCATCGCTCATGGTCAGAACAATGATCGCCATATCTTGCGAATGTTTACGGATCCATTGCACAACATCGAGACCTGAACCGTCGGGAAGATGTAGATCAACGACTACTGCATCGGGAGATTTATGTGCGATCTGCGCAAGTGCTTCCGCACGGCTGGCTGCTTCACCACAACACAGCATGCCGGCGACTTCAATCGCTTTCTTGATCCCGGATCGAACCGATGGATGATCATCAATAAGCAAGACGCTCGGTGCTGCTAGCGCGCTCAAAGAGTTATAGCGACTCGAGTTCCTGAACTATCCGAATGACAGATGAATGCGCCACCAAGTTTTTCGGCACGTTCTTTAATTCCTATTAAACCTAAACGTGAACTTTCCAAGGTCGCACCTCCTTCGCCGTTATCGCGCACTTCTAGGTAGGTGTGATTTTCAACTTGGCTAAGATGTATTTCAATCTCGCTACCCCTAGAGTGGTTAACGCTATTTCGTAGCAGTTCCGTTGCCATTGCAGTTATCTCTAGCCCTAGCGCTGGTGCGATATCGAATTCTGCTATTTCCAGCCGGATTAGTCGTGCTCCACATATTTGAGACGCTACCTTCGTTAACTTCTCTTGAACCGAGATAGTTCCGGGCTCTCTGAGTTGGTACATCTCACGTCGCACCTTGGCTATGAGTTCGTCAACTTGAAAACGCAGAGAACGTATCCCTTTTCGCGTTTGCTCGTGCGGTTTTGTAGCAGCTAAAAGTAAATCTAGTTCGTAACCAAGTGCTACTAAATCTTGAGCTACACCGTCGTGAAGTTCGCGGGCCAGCTCAAGTCGTTGTGGGGTACTCACTTAGTAAATAGTTCGCTAATTTCTTTGGCGAATTCTTGTGCAACTACATGTCGCTTGATTGATAGTTTCGCCGTTAGTTGCCCGCCCGCGATCGTAAAGTCAGTTGGCAATATTGTGAATTTACGGATGGATTCTGCTTTGCTGACCGCTTTATTTGCTTCATCTACAGCTGTCTGCACAACGGCGATTAGGTCTGGATCTTGCGTCAAAGTGGCAATGGTCGCGCCATCTTTCTTATTGGCAACGATCCAAGTCTTTAGGGCATCTTGATCAATTGTGACCAAGGCGGCAATAAATGGTTGATTATCGCCAACAACTACACATTGGCTAACTAGAGGATGAGCGCGTAAGCGATCTTCTAGTACTGCTGGCGCAACATTCTTGCCGCCGGCGGTGACGATCAATTCCTTCTTGCGTCCAACGATAGAAAGGAAACCGTCCTCATCAATCTGACCGAGATCACCTGATTTAAACCAGCGGTCTTCTGTAAAGACTTCAGAATTGGCAGAGTCATTCTGCCAATAGCCGCGCATAACAATCGGTCCTCTAATCAAAACTTCACCATCATCTGCAATTTTGATACTTGTGCCGGGAATAGGTTTTCCAACTGTGCCAACTTTTAGCGATCCAGTGATATTCAAAGTTGCGCCAGCTGTTGTTTCAGTGAGCCCATAACCTTCGTAAATTGTCACTCCTGCACCGCGATAGAAATGTCCAAGGCGCTTTCCAAGTGGAGCTCCGCCTGAAATTGCTGCCTCTACATTTCCGCCTAAAGCAGCGCGAATCTTTGAGTAAACCAACTTGTTAAATAAAGCATGCTGCAAAGTAAGGAGCGGGTTGAATCCACGCTTATCTAAAGATTCACTGTAAGCAACAGCAACTTCGGCTGCCTTGCGGAAAATCTTGCCTTTACCTGCAGCGTCGGCCTTGGCTTCGGCGCCGTTGTAAACCTTTTCAAATATACGAGGGACAGCGAGAACGAAGGTCGGTTTAAATGATGCAAGGTCAGGCTGCAAACGTCCGACAGGATCGCTGCAATGCGCCAAGTGCAACCCAGCACGGATCGCTCCGATCTGAACCATGCGTCCAAAAACGTGTGCGACAGGCAAGAAGAGCAAAGTTGAACCATTTGCCTTTAGGAATAAATCACTTGCGCCTTCAACTACATTTCCACACTCAGATAAGAAATTGCCATGAGTTAACGCAACACCCTTTGGTTTTCCAGTTGTACCCGATGTGTAAATCAAAGTTGCCAATGTGTCAGGCAGAAGTGCGTTTCTGCGACGGTCTATTTCATCATCGCCGATATGAGCTCCAGCTTTTGCAAGGACTGAAAGGACATCTTCTGTCATCGTCCAAATATGTTTGGTATGTGATGGCAATACAGAATTTACCAATTCGCGGTGCGTTGGTGTCTCGACAATCAATCCCACAGCACCTGAGTCGCTGAGGATCCAATCAACTTGTTCGGCAGATGATGTTTCATAAATTGGAACAACACAACCACCAGCGAACCAAATTGCGAAATCTAAAATTGTCCACTCATATCTAGTGCGAGCCATAATTGCTACGCGATCGCCAATTTGAATACCTGCAGCGATTAACCCCTTCGCTGTCGCACGTACTTCAGCATCTAACTCTTGTGCGCTAACTTTCTGCCAACCATCGCCTAGTGGGCGCGACATCATTACGCGATTAGGTTCAAACCAAGCGCGTTCTGCAATCAAATTTGTGAGGTTGCCTGATGTGGCAGCAGGGACAAGGGCCGGAATTGTGATTTCGTTCATGCCCTAACGCTAGCGCGCGCCTTAGAAAAAGGGGAGAGTCTGGAATATTGATTTTTAAGGGTAACCTTTGCGCATGAGCGATTTCAGCAGTTCAACGATCACCATCGACGCACCGATTGCCGAAGTAGGAGCCACCTTATTTGCAGTTGCCACTTATCCAGAATGGTCGGGGGCTTTCAAAAAAGTCGACGTGCTGGCAACCGATGACCAGGGCCGGGCAACCAAAGCGAAATTAACTGTGGATGCTGGTGCAGTTAAAGATGTAGTCACTCTCGACTTTGACTGGAGCGCAGCGCCGGGAAAGGTCACCTTTTCACTTGATGATGCCAACATACTTACCAAGATGGATGGCGCATATTTACTAAAAAGTTTAGACGCAGATTCAACATCGGTTACTTACGAACTCTCGGTTGGATTATCAATGCCAATTCCAGCGATGATGATCGCCAAGCAAGAGAAATCAACTATTGATAGCGCTCTGAAACAACTTAAAGAACACTTAGAAGGATAACTGCGTGGCTTCCAACACCATCGGAATCGATGTCGGTGGCACCAAAGTATTAGGTGGCGTGGTTACTGAAAGTGGTGAAATATTAACCACAGCCAGGCGTGACACACCACGTGAAGGCGGCCGTGCGCTGACGCAAACAATCGCTGATGTGGCAAATGAGTTATTAAATGAATATCAAGTGGAATCAATCGGAGTCTCTGCCGCCGGATTTATCTCCTCCGACCGTGAAACTATTTTGGCAACGCCAAATATTGCAGGATGGAATGGCGTTAATTTAGATAGAGAGTTAACCCAAATTCTTAACAAGAGAATTGTTCTTGAAAACGATGCTAATGCTGCCGCGTGGGGAGAATTTAAATTTGGCGCTGGCCGCGGTCGTAGCGATTTGATGTTGTTAACTCTTGGCACCGGCGTCGGCGGTGGTTTAATTCTTGGGGGAGCACTTTTCCGTGGTGCTTTTGGAATCGGCGCAGAACTTGGACATATCAGGATTGTTCCCGAAGGACATTTATGTGGATGCGGAATACGTGGATGTCTTGAGCAATATGCATCGGGCTCAGCGCTAATGCGTCATGCCCGCGAAGCAATCAGTGCAAGCCCTGACATTGCACGCAACTTACTTGCTCGCGGCGATGGCACATTGGAAGGTTTAAAAGGAGAACACATTACGGACGCTGCGCGCGAAGGTGATTCGGTTGCACTTGCAGCATTTAATACGATGGCGGGATATCTCGGAGCAGGTATCGCATCACTTTGCGCCGTTATTGATCCATCCTGCATTGTTTTAGGCGGGGGAGTAATTGATGCAGGCGAAATTTTCCTCGGCCCAACACGCGAGGCAGCGCTACGGTTAATTCCATTTAGCGGCAAGCACCCTTACCCAGAAATCATTCCGGCAGAACTTGGAAATGGTGCAGGACTCGTAGGCGTTGCAGACCTTTCGCGAATTTAAAGCGCAACCCCGTCATCATCGCGGAAAGCGTTACCGTTCTTCCACTTTTTTAGAGCGGCGATAGCAGCGCGGAAAGTTTGAGAAATATTTTTTCTAGGAGGATTTGGTGCTACAAATTTATTGTGGTCAGCAAATTTATCGAGCTCATCTAGATATGAAGTTGGTGCAGATTCATCTAGCGATAAGCCTTCGACCATAGATTGAAATTCCATTTCAATTAACTCGCGTTCTGTGGCGTCATCTGGGCCATCTTGGCGCTTCTCTTTATCGCTCATAACTGCTGCTCCATGGTTCATATTCGCACATTCGAACCTTTAGGCGCTAAATTAGCCTAATGAACAACCTGCCGTACGGCATCTTGCGCGCTTTTCTAACGCCGTTCCTGATGATCCTCTTTCGCCCAAAGGTAAAAGGGCTACGCAATGTTCCGGGCATCGGCCCCGTGATTATCGCTTCAAACCATTTATCTTTTAGTGATTCCATATTTATGCCGCTAGTTGTTCCTCGTAAAGTTACCTTCCTTGCTAAGAGCGAGTACTTCACATCTCCTGGACCAAAAGGGCTTTTAAAGAAGCTAACTTTTATCGCACTTGGTCAAGTTCCGGTTGATCGCTCTGGTGGTCGGCGAAGTGAAGCTGCACTCATCACGGGGTTAAAAGTTCTTGCAGAAGGTAAGTGTCTAGGCATTTATCCAGAAGGAACGCGTTCTCCCGACGGCCGTCTCTATAAGGGGCGCACTGGGATCGCACGACTAGCGATTGAATCTGGAGCGCCAATCATTCCTGTTGCCATGTTCAATACTGAGAAGATTCAACCGACTGGAACGGTGGTTCCAAAAGTTATGCGTGTTGAGATGATCTTTGGCGAACCCATGTACTTCGAAGGCGACTCGACAGATTTGCTCCACTTGCGAGATGTTACTGACAAGATTATGTCTACCATCCAGGAGCTATCCGGTCAGGAATATGTTGACACGTATGCAACAAAGGCAAAGAAGAGTTCAGATGAGGATGAAGGTTAATTACTTTCTATCGCCAAGCGCTTAACTAGGTAATTACAGGTATCGCAATCGGGTCCTGCATCAGGAAGTTCGCCTTCAATCACATCAATTAAATCTGAGATAAGTGATTTAAATTGCGCTTGGTCACGAGTAACGTGTAAGTAATGTTGTGTTACACCAAAGCCATGCGCCCCATCGGCAGTTTCTGTAATTCCTGCCAGTTTCCAGATTAAAAGTCCCATACTCGAAACCGGAAAAGGCTTACCTTTATCTGGGTTTTCCAGTGCATAGGCATATGCCTCGAGTTGAGGCGCATAAAATTGGGCGTTATCGCGTTCAGAGTCAGAGACTTTGCAATCGATAATTCCGACTGAGCCATCATCATAATGAGCAAGCAGGTCGTAAATTCCAAGGATGCGCCAACGAGTCACTTTGCCATCTACTTCAATCGGTGCGCTCTTAACCCATTGTCCCCATTGCTTTACAACGCCCGGTGCGAGTGAAGGATCTAAGTCAGGCATAGCAGCGCGGCGAAAATGTTCCTCTTGTGATGTAGATAGCGGCTTTACTAAAGGAAACTGACCAGGCATCGTGATTTTAAACCAGTACTTAATCCATAAGCAGCGTTTGCATGTAGATAAACCAAAAGTTAGATCTGAAGGGGCGATAGTGTCGCGTGCAGGTGTGGCTGGTTTAACAATCTTTGAATTCATGTGGTGATTAAATCACGCACTGCTGACGCAATCACCAATAGACCCAAGATAACCATGACGATTCCACCGGTTGCTCTTAATTTTTCTAAACGACTCTCATCACTCGCAAGCCAGACGCGTGCTGTTCCAGCCAATAACCCCCACGATCCATCTGAAATAAATGCCAGGATTGAGAAGAGCGCCCCAAGTAGCAAAAGTTGCGAAGTGACATGTCCAAGATCGATATCGATAAATTGGGGGAGCACTGCGGCATAGAAAACTAGCCCTTTGGGATTTAGCGCACCAACCCAGAATCCATCGCGCGCAGATCGCCAAAATGTCGGAACAACACTTCCTTGGTTGCGCATATCTGCGGCATGAATTTTGCGGGCCCGGATTGCAGTGACGCCGAGATAAACCAAATAGCCACCACCACCCCATTGCACTGCCGAATAAGCTAAATGAGACCTTGAAAGAATTGGACCTAAACCAAATGCGACGAGCGAGGAAAGTGCGAAAGCGCCGGTCACATTTCCGGCGACTGTAAATACTGCAACTTTTCTTCCCCAAGCAATCGCACGCGCTATAACGAATAGAACACTGGGGCCAGGCGCCAAGATAATAACCATCGCTGCGATGATGTATTCAAATAATCGGCTTGGGATAACCATTTGGCAATTGTAACTGTTGGAAAATGCAGAAGGGGCGGGTTACCCCGCCCCTTCCTTACAGTGTTTTACAGATTACTTGCCTCGTGCATCAGAGATCGCATGAAGTACGCGATAACCGATAACTGCAACGAGGGTTGCATTAACGATTCCAGTAAATGTGTAATCGCCACGAGTCCATGAGTAATCAGCAATACCTATGATTAGCGCAGATGCTGCGATCAATAGGTTGGTTGAATCTGCAAAATTAACCTTAGATTCGATCCAGATGCGCGCACCTAAGACACCAATCATTCCAAAGAGCGCAGTTGAAACGCCACCAAGTGC
>WLQO01000020.1 GCA_009698295.1 Actinomycetota bacterium
ATCATGTGTAATATTTTGCAGCGAGCCCAGATCTATGACAATGTAATCAAAATATCCGGCCGCATCCATCGCCCGTGTAGGAAATTCACTGATATTGCTCTGAGTAATTTCAGCGACTGAAAGATTCTCTGAAATGTCGCGCCATTTATCTTCATCGGCAATTTTTCGCAGATCCAGAAGCGTTGCGATCGCCGAGGCCTGAAAGTTGGCATCAATTAGCAAGGTCTTCTTTTCAAATAGCGATAACTCGTTCGCCAGATTTAGCGCCAAAGTAGTTGCCCCGGAGTTCTGTCCCGCCGAACCGATTGCAATTATCTTCGCCCTTAGATTTGGTCTACTTTGCAGCAGCGGTGCGCGCACCAGCGGCGAGCGGATATTTCCACGAATATAGGCCAAGAGATCTTCGGGATTTGTGGGACGTGTTGAGATTCCATCGAAATTACGAGCAGAACCTGCCGCATCGGCGAAACCAAAAAGAGAGATATTTGCTCGTGCGATCTTCTTTAATTGCTCATCGCTAATTCCTGGTAAGTCAACAGAGTAGATAACCAAAATACTTTTCTTCTCATTTTCATTGAGACTGCCTTCAAGAGTTGAGAAATCTAGTGGTCTCGCGATCACATCCCAGCCGCTAGTAAAGAGAGCGCTGGAGACCATTCCTTCAAACTCGGCATCGGCGATCGCGGTAATGACGCTCGGTTGTTCGAGATCATCCATTCGAACGGACTATTACCAATCTTCCCGATGCTGTTGCATCCAGAAGTGCAAAAATTGCGCTATTTTCGACAGATACCGTTAAAGATATATCGCTACCGAAGTTTCCAGCTTTACGATTAATTGAATTTAAGTAGGCACCAGAAATAACTAACTCTGGGGATTTTGTCTTCTCCATACCCATAACTTCTGGAACCCAATAGATATTTATCGCCTCTCCTAGCGCGATATCTTCAGGAATATCGCTGCTGCGAATCGAAATAGGGACCTGCCCGGATTTCAGCTCATTTGAAATATCACTGACTGAAGCGATGGAAATCAATTCACCTTTTTGGATTTGATGTAAAACATAAGTTCCAGCAACTGTTGCATTTAAAGATAGATACTCACCGCTGGCATCCCCCAGCGCTACTTCGATTTTCGCTAGATCGCTCTCTTCAATCTGCGTGCCGGGAATTAAGGAGTTGCGAGCTACCCAGTAAGTATCGCTTCGATTTCCAAGTGCCGTAAGGGCCATGGCAGAAATTACCGCCGCGGCAAATAGCGCAATTGCAATAACAAATCTTGTTTGTGCTGCTTTATCTGATTTATTCATAATGAGGTACTAAATGTCATAACCAAAGATTTCCCAAAGCCTCATACACAGTCATTCTTTCGGATGAGAAAATCCCCTCCTTTTGGCGGAAGCGATCAGGTGTTTCACGGTTCAAAGTGCGCCAATGGAAACGAAATTTAAAGCAGGTACCCAAATTCGGACATTAGAGCTGATCTCTAGCAATGAAGATCCAGCGATGTGGAGCCATCCTCAATTAGATCTTTACTCGCTCTCAGAATTAGCAGCGGTTCGCAAGGTCGAGGAACTTCCTGTGCAACGCGCCAAGCTTTACCTGGTGCCGAGCACCTTTGGCGAAGAGTTTGAGCCAGGTTTTGAGCCTGTACCAACTTCAGCCACTGAACTTCCAGAGCTCCATGCTTGGACTATGAAGTTTGCAATTAGCGTCATTGAAATTTGGGCTGGTCGGCGACAACCTGCCCAATTGATTTCCAAATGTCACAGACATATTTACATGAAGTTACTAAAACAAGTTGGAAGTCAGAAAGAGATTGGAAGAATTCGCAGCATTCGTCAATGTGAACCGTTAGATGGCATTTGTGAATCAACGATCACGGTTCGATTTGGCGACCGGCTGCGCGCGATGGTTATTCGCTTCGAAGGCGTCGATCAAAGATGGTTATGTACAGAATTGCGATTGATCTAAGCGCCGCCGTGGCAACGCTTATATTTTTTACCAGAACCGCATGGGCAGGGACTATTTCTAGATACTTCACCCTTTGTGGCCACGCCTGATTCGTCACTGGCTGTGTATTGCAAGCCTGTTACATCAGATGGCTTCTCGGAGATACCAGCAGCCTTTACTTGCGAACCATTGCCTTCAACGGTTACTTGTACGTTAAAGACAAGGCTGGCTAGTTCTTCTTTGATCCCATCCATCATTGCAGAGAAGAGTTCATAACCTTCGCGTTGGTATTCAACCAATGGATCGCGTTGCGCCATTGCGCGGAGTCCGATTCCTTCTTGCAGATAGTCCATCTCATATAAATGTTCGCGCCATTTACGATCTAAGACTGAAAGTAAAACTTTACGCTCGAGCTCGCGCATTACATCTGTGCCGAGATCTGATTGGCGTTTTTCATAGGCTACGGTGGCATCTTCTAAAATCTGCGCAGTCAAATAATCAGAATCAAGTGCAGAACTGGAACCAACCTTTGCGATTAACTCCTCTGGAGTAAATGAGATTGGATAAACCAGTTTCAGGGCTTGCCATAAACGTTCTAGATCCCAGTCTTCACCAAAGCCTTGTGTGGTTTCGGCGTTTACGTAGGCGACCAATGTATCGGCGACGAAGGTCTGGACTTGCGGTGAAATATCTTCACCTTCAAGTACTAAACGGCGTTCGCCGTAAATTACTTCACGTTGGCGGTTCATAACATCGTCATATTTCAAAACATTTTTACGAATTTCAAAGTTTTGGGCTTCTACTTGGGTCTGTGCTGAGCGGATTGCGTTGCTGACCATCTTTGACTCAATTGGAGAATCATCTGGAAGTCCGGCAGCGGATAAGAATCGTTCAACTAACCCTGAATTGAAGCGACGCATTAACTCATCTTGAAGGGAGAGATAGAAGCGCGATTCACCGGGGTCGCCTTGGCGTCCAGAACGTCCACGTAGCTGATTATCGATACGGCGTGATTCGTGGCGTTCAGTTCCGAGTACATATAAACCACCGAGTGCGACAACTTCTTCGTGGCCTTTCGCAACTGCCGCCTTTTGTTTAGCAATTTCATCTGGCCAAGCCGCTTCGTATTCTGTGGCGTTATCGACTGGGGAAAGTCCGCGACGTTGCAATTCAAAATCAGCCATAAATTCTGGGTTACCACCGAGCATGATGTCAGTTCCGCGACCGGCCATATTTGTTGCAACTGTTACTGCTCCGCTAACACCTGCGCGTGCGATGATCGAAGCTTCACGTTCGTGATGTTTTGCGTTAAGAACTTCATGCGGAATCCCTGACTTTTTTAGGAGCGCAGAGAGTTCTTCAGATTTTTCAACTGAAACAGTACCGACCAGAACTGGTTGGCCTTTGCGGTGACGTTCAACAATATCTTTTGTCACAGCCATAAATTTGCCGAGTTCGGTTTTATAAACCAAATCTGCCTGATCGATACGTTGCATTGGTCGATTAGTTGGGATTGGTACAACGCCGAGCTTATAGATCTGATAAAACTCAGATGCTTCTGTCATCGCTGTACCAGTCATACCTGAGATGGTCTTATAGAGACGGAAATAATTCTGCAAAGTTATCGTTGCGAGAGTCTGGTTTTCATCCTTTATATCTATGCGCTCTTTCGCTTCGAGGGCTTGGTGCAACCCATCACTGTAGCGACGTCCGGCCAACATGCGGCCGGTGTGCTCATCCACGATAAGGAGCTCGCCATTCATCACGACATAATCCTTATCGCGCTTGAACAGCTCTTTGGCGCGTACCGAGTTATTTAAATAGCCGATTAAAGTGGTATTTGCTGCTTCATATAAGTTTTCAATTTTTAGAAGTTCTTCAACCTTTGACACACCATCTTCGAGAATTCCGATCGTCTTCTTCTTCTCGTCAACTTCGTAATGAGTATCGCGCTGTAACTTATCTGCAATATTGGCAAATTCGACGTACCACTTGGTTGCTTTATCTGCGGGACCGCTGATGATCAAAGGTGTGCGCGCTTCATCAATCAAAATAGAGTCAACTTCATCTACAACTGCGAAGAAGTGATCACGTTGCACGCAATCTTCTAGCGTCCACGCCATATTGTCACGAAGGTAGTCAAAGCCAAATTCATTATTTGTTCCATAAGTAATATCCGAGTTATATGCAGCGCGACGTTCGGCTGGAGTCATGCTATTTACGATCACTCCAACTGATAGGCCTAAGAAGCGATGTATGCGACCCATCCATTCGCTATCGCGTTCTGCTAAATAATCATTGACAGTAACGACGTGAACACCACGTCCAGCCAGTGCATTTAGATAAGAAGGAAGGGTCGCAACCAAAGTCTTTCCTTCACCAGTGCGCATTTCTGCGATGTTGCCGCGGTGTAGCGCCGCACCACCCATAATTTGTACGTCGTAATGGCGTTGCCCTAACGTGCGCTTTGCCGCTTCGCGAACTACAGCGAAGGCTTCGGGAAGCAGGTCATCGAGAGATTCTCCGGATGCGATCCGCGCTTTGAATTCATCAGTTTTTGCTCGCAGTGACAGATCGCTCAGCGCAGAGATGTTGGGCTCAAATGCATTGACTTGATCCACGATCTTGCTGAGGTCGCGAAGGATTTTTCCTTCGCCAGCTCGCATGATGCGATCAATAATCTTTGCCATTTATAAGCCCTTTCCAAAATCAATGCCCTAATCGTAAGGGTTAGCGACCGCGCCTGTTACCGCGCCTAATACCTCAAAACCCGCGGAACGTAAGGCCCGTATAGCCTCAATCAGGGTCGCCCCTGTGGTTACTAGATCATCAACGATAATTAGTGGCCTGATATTCCCGAGAACTCCTGATTCTGGCAATTTAATGGATGTAGTAAAAGCCCCAGAAATATTGCTGGATCGTTGCTGTGAATTTAACTGGGATTGATCTTTAACTGCTCTTAAATGCTGCAAAATATCTAAAGATTTCACTGATTCTTCCCGTGCGACAGATTCGGTAATTTCTTGCATGAAATTACGACCTCGTTTTCTAGTGGCAGATTTTCGAGATGGAATCGGGATTAAGTCCCCTGAGCCATAACTCCTAATGAAATATCGCAGGGAATGAGCGGTTGCCTTTATCAGCAACTCATCGGCGGCGATTTGATTCGCTTCTTTTGCGCTTAACAAAACGCGGGAGGCTATAGGCGAATATCTAATTGCAGAAATGACTGGATAAGTTTTTCCTAAAACTTTCAAACCACGTTGGTAAATATGGGGATGCCATTTTTTCCGACAGGTAGAACATATAGATATTCCGAGTTGTGAACATCCAATACATCTTGATGGAAAAATTAATTCTGCCAGACTTTTCATGGCGAAATTCTCTAGCGCCCAATCTAAATTAAAGGGCTAGTTATATCTTCTGGGGATAATCTTCCGGTTGTGGACGTATCGGTCTGCCACTGATCTGCTCGCCAGCAATTCGGGGCAAGGTCAGAACAAAATTTGCACCTTCGCCGGGCATACCCCAAGCATCAAGTTCACCATTGTGTAATCGCGCATCTTCAAGGGCAATTGACAGTCCGAGTCCAGTTCCACCGCGAACTCGTGCACGTGATGGATCTGCTCTCCAAAATCGATCAAAGATTCGCGAGAGCGCTGATGGTTCTATGCCGGTTCCATAATCTCGAACTCCCACCGCAACTTCGGTACGAGTCGAGATCACCGATACGTTTATTGGTTTATCTTCAGCGTGATCAAGTGCGTTAGAGAGCAAATTACGCATGATTCGCTCGACACGCCTAATGTCGGCTTTAATCATTACATCTTCGGTCTCGTGGTCAATCGTTATCGCAATAACGTGATCATGCGCGCTGGCTCGAACATCTTCTATGCATCTTTCTATCAAGCGAATTAGATCGAAATCAACAGGTTCCAAAATAGCGACTTCAGCATCAAAGCGACTTACTTCGAGAAGATCTTCCAATAACCTCTCAAATCGATCGAGTTGTGCGACCAGAAGTTCGGAACTTCGCGCAATAGTTGGATCAAAACTCTCCTTTTGGCTGTAAATCACTTCAGATGCCATACGCAAAGTGGTTAAAGGGGTGCGAAGTTCATGCGAAACATCGGATACAAATCTTTGTTGCACTCGGGATAGATTCTCCAAACGCGAAATTTGTGATTCAAGAGAAAGGGCCATGTCATTAAAGGCGGTACCAAGCGTTGCGATTTCATCGGAGCTTTCCACCTTCATTCGCTGCGAGAAATCTCCTTGGGTGAATTTCTGGGCAATATTCGCCGCTTCGCGAACTGGTCTCACAACTTGTCGAACTACCAGCCAAGTGATTAAGCCAATTAGGAAAATGAGTGCAAAGCCGGTTAACAGAAGCGCATTTTTGACGATCGAGAGCGTTCTGTTCTGGTTATTTAACGAATAAACCAGATACATCTCATAATTTCCAGATTTTGGAATGGCAATTTTACGACCTGCAATTAATACATTGGCATCGTCACGATCCTTATAGCGAACTTTGGCATATTGATATTCGACTAAATCGCTAGATCGCACCCGCTCGCGGATTTCAGCAGGAAAGGATGAAATAACCAAACCATCCGTTGATGTGCTGTAATCGGGAGATTCTATATTTAAGGAAAATTTGAATGGAGTGCCGAATCGATTTAAGAAAATAGATTTTCGATCTTGATTGAGGCTTACTTCAGTCGAGGAGATAATTACATCTTGCACTGCCTTGGTAATAACTGAACTCTTAGCGCCTTCGATCAGCAAGAATTGATATTGCGCATTGAAAAATGAAGATCTAGCCTCAGCAAGAGAAGATTCTAGATTTACCTGCCTTACGCCATCTGAAAGTTGCGAATAAAGCGCAGAGCCCGTCAGCCAGACAACGCCGAGTGATAAAAGAACTGTAGAGACAATAACTTTTGAGGCAAGTGAAGTACGTAGCCTGGTGGTTACACGGTTCATATTAGGAACCGCCCAATACTCCAGCTTTATAGCCAACTCCGCGCACCGTCATCACGATTTCAGGATGCTCGGGATCATGTTCGACTTTAGAGCGTAAGCGTTGGACGTGGACATTTACTAAGCGGGTATCAGTTGAGTGTCGGTATCCCCAAACTTCACCGAGCAAGGCATCTCGTGTAAATACTCGACCAGGTTCTTTCGCTAAAGCAACTAATAAATCGAACTCCAAACGAGTGAGTGCAATTTTCTTTCCGCCACGACTTACCTCATGAGCAGTTACATCAATTGATAGATCGCCTATCGTAAGCAGTCCCAAGACATCAGCATTTGTGCGGCGTAAGCGAGTACGAATTCTTGCGATTAATTCTGAAGGGTGCCGGAAGGGTTTAACCATGTAATCATCTGCGCCAGCTTCAAGGCCCCTAACAACATCATGAGTGTCGCCTTTAGCGCTTAACATCACGATTGGAACCATAGATTCGGCACGAATTAATTTACAGACTTCAATTCCATCTAAACCAGGAAGCATTACATCTAGCAGCACAAGATCTGGCGGATTATTTCTAAATACTTCCAGCACCTCATCACCGCGACTTACTAGATCCACGTCGATGCCGGCACCTGTTAATACGATGCCGAGCATCTCCGCAAGATCCTGGTCGTCATCGACGACCATTACTAAGGTCATTAGCTACCGTGCTCCCAAGAGTTCAAGTACATATCTTGAGCCGGAGTTAAAGTATCGATTCGCCCACCCATTGAAATTAATTTCAGGCTGGCAACTTCCTTATCGATATAGGTCGGCACGTTGTGAACACCTGCAGGAAGATTCTTCGCTTCCTTAACTAGATATTCTGCAGTTAACGCTTGATCAGAGAAAGACATATCCATAACTGATGCAGGATGGCCTTCGGCGGCGCCTAGATTTACTAAACGACCTTCGGCGAGAAGTAGCAAGCGACGTCCATCAGCAAGTACATATTCATCAGTTTGATGGCGCATCTTGGCGTTCTTCTTCTTTGCATTCTGTTCTAGCCAAGCAACATCGATTTCAATATCGAAGTGGCCCGAGTTAGCCATAATTGCGCCATCCTTCATTACGGCGAAGTGCTCATCACGCAATACATCGCGATTGCCGGTGACTGTAATAAATACATCACCAATTTTTGCAGCTTCGAGCATTGGCATAACACGGAAGCCTTGCATCATCGCATCTAAAGCCTTAGTTGGATCGATTTCAGTAACGACTACATCAGCGCCCATGCCTTTAGCGCGCTCTGCAACACCTTTACCGCAGTAACCAAAACCGGCTACGACGAGGATTCGACCAGCAAGTAGGAAGTTTGTCGAACGGAATACCGCATCAAGAGTTGACTGACCAGTTCCGTAACGATTATCAAACATGTGCTTGGTATCAGTGTCATTGACGGCGATCATTGGAAAAGTAAGTGCGCCATCTTTAGCCATTTGGTTCAGACGAATTACGCCAGTCGTAGTCTCTTCGCAACCACCAGCGATATTTGGAAGAAGTTCCTTGCGAGTTGTGTGCAAAGTGTTTACGAGATCGCAACCATCATCGAAAACTTGATGTGGTTCGATATCTAGCGCTGCGTTGATATGTGAGTAATACCCATCACGATCAACAGCATTTCGAGCGAAAACTGAAATTCCGTATTCATGTACCAGCGCAGCTGCAGTGTCATCTTGAGTTGAAAGTGGGTTTGAGGCACAGAGTGCGATTTCAGCTCCGCCAGCTTTTAGAACGCGCATCAAGTTAGCGGTCTCGGTGGTGACGTGCATACATGCAGCGATTCTCACGCCAGCGAATGGTTGTGACTTTTCAAAACGCTCACGAATTTGTGCAAGTACTGGCATATTGCGTTCTGCCCATTCAATGCGCTTGCGACCCTCTGCAGCTAGTGATGCGTCTGCAATATCGTGACGTGGAAGTGTTGATGTAACTGGTGAATTCATGGACTTCTCCTTAGTTGGTAATTAATAACAGTTGATTGGACTGTGCTTACCTAAGGCGTAGGGCTCTACTTTGCTAGGCGGCTCTGTGCATAGGTTAGCGCCCGCTGACCCTTACTGGCTATTTAGACGCTAGCCACGGATTGTGGCGAGCACCTCATCTCGAATCTTCTCCATACGTGCTTGCGTCTTGGCTTCTACATTTAAACGTAAGAGCGGCTCAGTATTTGATGCGCGGACGTTAAACCACCAAGTATCACCATTAATCGTCAAGCCATCTAGGTGATCAACCTCTGTGCCATCACCTGCCCCGAATATCGCTTCGATCTCTGCCATAGCAATTTGTGCGTCAGCAACTTTAGAGTTGATTTCACCGCTGGATACATAACGACTATATGGTTTCAGTAATTTGGAGAGTGCAGTATTTACTTCACCGAGCGCTGCTATTGCGTGAAGCGCTGCCAACATTCCTGAATCAGCGCGCCAAAAATCGCGGAAGTAAAAATGGCCAGAATGTTCTCCACCGAATACTGCGCCAGTTTCTGCCATCATCTTCTTTATATAAGAGTGTCCGACTCTGGATCTAATCGCCTTACCACCACGCTCTTCCACGATTTCTGCAACGGCACGAGATGAAATTAGGTTATAAATAATATTGGCGCCCGGGTTTTTCTTAAGCTCACGATCTGCGATAAGCGCAGTAAGAGTAGATGGATTGACTGGATCACCATTTTCATCAACTAAGAAACAACGATCAGCATCGCCATCAAAAGCAAGTCCTATGTCAGCCTTGTGTTTCTTCACGGCCTTCTGTAAATCTCTAAGATTTTTTACATCTATTGGATTTGCTTCGTGATTCGGAAAGGTTCCGTCTAATTCAAAATACATCGGAATTACTTCACAATTTAGGCGCGCAAAAACCGCCGGAGCAGTATGGCCAGCCATTCCATTTCCGGCATCAATAACGATTTTAAGGGGGCGAATTTCTGATAAATCCACGAGAGTAAGTAAATGATCGACGTATGCCGTCAACATATCTTCGCTACGTTCATTACCTACGCTTCTAAAATCTATAGGTGATCCTTGGGTCACAAAGCGTTCGATGGTTAAAAGTCCGGATTCTTTCCCGATTGGTCGAGCACCGCTTAAGCAGAGTTTAATACCGTTATATTCTGCTGGATTATGGCTTGCAGTGAACATCGCTCCAGGAAAATTCAATTTCCCAGCAGCAAAATAAAGTAGATCCGTAGAAGCTAAACCGATGCGAATTACATTTAAACCTTGAGATGTTACGCCTGCTGAAAAAGCATCGGCAAAAATCGGAGATGAAGGACGCATATCTTCACCGATTACGACCGTACCGGGTTCCCGTTCTTGTTGCAGAAAACGGGCAAATGCCACACCTGTTGCAAAGGAAAAATCAGCTGTAATTTCAACATCAACTAAACCGCGGATGTCATAGGCTTTAAATATTGAAATCTTCTTCTTCTCTCTTTAGCCGAGTGAAATTTATTAGCAAAGAATAATTTTAAGAGGGGACCGCCCGCAAGTGACCGCGGCGCCCAATCTGTCCCTCTTGGTTATTTAAAGTGTTGTTCGCACTTTCTGTGGTTGAGCCATCTGGGGACATATCCAAATTAGCGACTTCGCGGACCGCATCAGCGATTGCCATCAAATCATCTTCGCTTGGCCCGCTATTTGCTTGAGAACTCTCTTCTTTAATAACGTTCCAACCGTTTGGGACGGTGAGCTTCTTGCCATGTATTTCACATAGATCATACGAATGCGGTTCAGAAAAGGTAGCTAGCGGGCCAAGCACCGCAGTTGAGTCGGCGTAAATGTAAGTCAAAGTCATAGAAGCCAGACTTCTACAACTGACTCTAGAACAGCTTCGCCCTGTTCTTGCCAACTTACTCATGCCCACAAGGTTAGTGGGATTAAGGGCGAAAAACTGGGATTGTCACGGAGTTAAGACGCGAATATTTGACAGAGGTACTGATGATTTAGTTAGCACGCTTCCTGGTGCAAGTGGGAAATATCCATAGCCACTCTTGCTAGAAATTAAGCCAGCGCCATAAATACCCTTTGCCACCTTTACAAATGTGATCGAGCGAACTCCCGCGGGAATCTTGATAGTTGCAATTTCTTCGCCTCGGACGTTGACAATTTTTCGCTTGCCTTTATCGAATTTAAGCTCAATGTCGAGCTTAATCGCTCCACCTATGAAGATTAACTGGGGAGAAAGTCCGGAAGTCGCCAAAGTTATCTTGCTTAATTCAGGAGCAGAGGTACTCCAAATAAAGTCAGATTTCTTTTCCGCAAAAGTAGGCGAATAAACAGAGGCGACCAACGGCTCATCTGAGGAAATATGTAAGCCAAATTTACTTGTTGGAAGGTTTGGGTTTAATTCTAAAGATACGACAGATCCAGCCTTAACTAACTTATTTTCGAATCCCGCTGGAATAAAACTGCCATCTGTCGACAGCACGTTTACGGTCACATGCGCATCGAGTTCCCCAGGGACGAGCAACCGCAGAGTGTGAGAGAGCTCAACTGATTTTGAACCAACTTTACGAACTGTATGTGCCACCGCCGGAATATAAATATTTCTCTCCGCTCTTGGGGCAAAATTGATGATATCTCCACCAAGTGCTTTTAGCCCTCGACCGCGTTCGTCCAACATGTAGCTGGTCACGCGACCAGATCGGGTTAGCGCTCGAATAACAAGTTCTTTAGAACCCGGCGCAAGCGCATCGAGCCCAAATTCACTATAAGAATTTGCCTTCAAAGTTATCGGTTTCGTGGGTTGTGCACCGATTTCATTCCAAATTTCTAAATCCACGATTGCAGGACTTAGTCCACTGTTTACGATTAATAATCTGCCTTTGCTCGTTACATCTGCAGTACCGCCAACAAACCACTGTTGGCTCTGCAAGGATGAACAAATTGTTGCGCCCGCCCATATACCTTTTCGGGTCTGCCAAACTATTGGTGTTGATCCCTGCGATTCAATTATTACGGGCGCTTTTGCTTGCTGATACCTAAGGGTTTGTGCCGGCACAAATGAAAGTGATTTGGTTCCGGTTCGGCGCAAGGGAGTATTGCTTGAGGGAAGCGAAATCGTTGTCGTTAAATTAGATGGTGTTGGAGGACATACGACGGCAGGAAAATTCGTTGAAAACTTATTGTTGGAAAGGTCAACATTAAGGCCGTTGGCAGCCAACACGACCGCAGCTGTGGAGATGATAATTAGAGCAGGGCGCTGAAATTTCATGCTAGCTCCGCATCTTCGATCTCACGGCGGCGGCGACCTGCAGGAAGTGCCAGAACCATCACTGTTACTAATACGATAAATTGAAAAGACACTAAGGCGCGACGTGAAGTTCCGTCGTACATCATGGTTACCAAACCGGGTTTGGTAACTGTAAATACTGGCAATCCGTCCACGTTTCTTTTGCGTTCTAAGCGCGAACCATCTTGCATCGCTCTCCAGCCGCGACTGAAATTTTCAGTCACAGTCAATTCACCTGGTTCGTTTACCGTTATGCCTAAAGTTCCTAACGGCAGTACAGAAGTTTTCCCAGATAAATTGGTAAAGAGAATTTCTCCAGTATCAATAGATGTTTCCCAAACTATTCCTGCACTGGTGGAAGATGCTCTAGAAAATCCTCCTAAGCCATCTATGACGCGTGCAATATTTTCATCTATCGGACTCTTTAAGAAAAGATATTTAATTCCATGTACCGCAAATGTTGTGCTTGCAGTTAAACCGCTACCGTCTGCTATCTCCTGTACGGCGGTAGAGATTTGCTCTCTATCGGCGGGAGCCATATCTGGTTGCGCTAATGTCGCATCGCCGCCCCGTGCAATGTAGTAATTGAGCGAAACTTCTTCACCGGTCGTGCGTGGGCGAATTACCATTGTTTTGGCATCGCTTTCAATGGCAAGAAATGCTGGAAGTACTACGCCTTTCCCAGTTAGCACAGGTGAATTTGCTCCACTGCCTACTACCCAAGATATTGAGGTGATCGTATATAAGGCGGTAACTATCAGGAGAATTCCCGCAGATATATGACGGTAATTTATATTTGTAGTAATAAGCCGTTCTCGTAATTTATCCAACATGATCACAGATGCGCTGATTGCAGCAATGGTCGTTAAAACTAAAAGTGTGCCGGGATAAATAGGCGTTGCAACAGAAGTTCCGTTACC
>WLQO01000021.1 GCA_009698295.1 Actinomycetota bacterium
CTTGCCTGAACGCTTGCTATCTGTTCAGTCGCATTTGCAGGCGCTTCATCGCTTATTTGGCTTGCGATTGCTCCAACTCCGACTATTGCAAGAGCGGCAGCAGCAATAAGCGCTGGAACGAGTCGACTTACCTTCTTTGGAGATGGCACAGAATCAGCATCTGCTAACTCCATCCATTCAGGCTTCTGTGGAGGTGTCATTACTGCCCCTTTCGTTAAGTGAAAAATAGGGCATTAGCCTTAGAAGAGCCTGAGAACACCAGGCGACAATGCTGAGTAATCTGTACTAGTGCAAGATCAAGCGAGCGTAACTCTCAAAGTCAGAGCGATTTCTTATCTCGAACTGATGAAATTGAGAGTAGTTGAATTACTTTTGGTAACCACCTTGCCAGCGATGGTGCTGGCTCAGCAAGGACTTCCTTCACTTAAATTAACTCTTGCTACTTTAATCGGTGGAACGCTCGCCGCCGGAAGTGCAAATGCATTTAATATGGTTATAGAAGCTGATTCAGATAAGTTAATGAAACGCACCGCTAAACGTCCACTTGCTACTGGTGTCATCAGCAAAATCGAGGCAACGATTTTTGCAACTTTCATTGGTTTACTTTCCCTTGGCATCTTTCAGATTTATACAACAACAATGGCTACTTTCTTATCTTTTGTAGCCATAGCGTTTTATGTGATTATTTATACGATTGCGTTAAAGAAAAGAACTCCGCAAAATATTGTTTGGGGCGGAGCTGCTGGGTGTATGCCAGCGCTGATTGGTTGGGCTGCAATAACAAATTCCTTATCAGTAACAGCTTGGTCTTTCTTCCTCGTAATCTTCTTCTGGACTCCGCCACACTTTTGGGCGCTAGCTATTAAATATAAAGATGACTACGCCGCGGCGAGTATTCCGATGCTGCCAGTAGTTGCCAGCAAAACCCATCTCCTTCGCCAGATGTGGGTTTACACAATTGCGATGATCGCTTCGTCCGTCGCGCTGTTTATAAATGCGAATTTACAGTTTTGGGCGCAAGCGACCAACTTAGTTTTAGGAGTTGTATTCACTCTTCAACTTAGAGGGCTGGATGAAAAATCTGAAAATTACGAAAAAGCTGCGGTCAGAATTTTTCAATGGTCTATAAGTTACTTGAGTTTGTTATCCGTGTTGCTAGTTGCGGCTCAATTATTAAAAGCTTGAGTTAAATCCTTAATCAAGTCATCTACATGTTCTAAACCAACTGATAATCGAAGCACGGATGGCGTTATTCCCATCTCAGCTTGAACTTCAGGTGATAAGCGCCGATGCGTAGTCGAAGCTGGGTGCGTAATAAGCGATTTGCTATCGCCTAAGTTATTGGAAATATCAATGATTCGCAGTGAGTCCATAAACTTAAAAGCATCTTTTTGCGAACCAGCGAATTCGATACCAATTGTGCTGCCACCACCGCTCATCTGTTTCTGCACAATTGCATAATCAGGATGTGATTTAAGTCCAGGGTATTTAACCGATTTGATTTCTTTTCGAGTTTCAAAGAATTCAGCGATTGCTTTGGCATTTTCTGACATTCTTTGCACGCGCATTTCCATGGTTTCCAAAGACTTTAAAAGTACCCAAGCATTAAATGGACTAAGCGATGGTCCGGTGTGGCGGATAAAAGGAATTAAATATTCGTGGATGTAAGAAAAAGATCCCAAAACAGCGCCAGCAAGTACGCGACCTTGGCCATCGATGTGTTTGGTTGCAGAATACATAACAACGTCTGCGCCAAGCTGAAGTGGTTTTTGCAAGACAGGAGACGCCATTACGTTATCGACGATCACGGTTGCGCCAACTTTATGAGCTAAATCGCTAACCATTTGGATATCTACTATTTCCATCAGTGGATTGCTAGGTGATTCAATAAATACAATTTTTGTTGGCTTACTCAAGGCGGCGGCCCAAGTTGCTGGGTCATTTCCTTTTACTAGTTCAACGGTGACGCCCCACTTAGGTAAAATTTCGGTGAGCACAACGTGACAGGAACTAAACATCGCAGCAGATGCGACGATGTGATCGCCTGCACTTACTAAACATGCAACAGAGGCAAACATCGCCGACATTCCAGATCCGGTGGCAACACAATATTCTGCGCCTTCAATTGCCGCTAAACGTTTTTCGAACATCTGAATAGTTGGATTGTGGAATCGGCTGTACAAGTAATGATCAGTTTCATCAGCAAAGGCATCAAAGGCTTCTTGCGCAGATGAATATGTGAATCCGCTATTTAAATAGAGCGCTTCGGAAGTTTCACCGAATCCAGAGCGAGCCAAACCAGCGCGCACCGCATCAGTTTGGGGATTTACATCCCAATCTGGCGCAGGCCTCTGGTTGCGTGGCTGATAGCCCCAAGTTTCTTTACTCACAGAGATAATTCTAAGGTGCAATTGCTATATTCAATACATGTCTAATCTAGCGATCTCAGTTGATGATTTGAGCAAGAAGTACGGGACCGGGCTCGCTGTATCGCACGCGAAATTTGAAGTACCGCTCGGCACAATTTGTGGATTTGTTGGTCCAAATGGTGCCGGTAAGACGACCACAATTCGCATGCTCCTCGGTCTGATTTCGCCTACGGGTGGAAAGGGTGAAATTTTAGGCGCACCAATTACATCTCCAGATAAGTACCTATCTAGCGTTGGCGCGATGATCGAAGGTCCAGCTTTTTATCCGGCACTTTCAGGGGCAGAGAATTTACGAGTCTTAGCAACGCTTGGCGGATTTCCACAAGAACGCGTCGATGAATTACTTAAACAAGTTGGTTTAGCAGACCGTGGTAAATCCAAGTACAAAACATATTCACTTGGTATGAAACAACGTTTAGGAATAGCTGCAGCGCTGCTGCCAAATCCAAAGCTGTTAATTCTCGATGAACCTACCAATGGCCTTGATCCCGAAGGTATTCAAGAAATCCGCCAATTACTGCGCAGCCTTGCCGATAACGGAACCACCGTCTTTGTTTCATCTCACTTGCTTTCTGAGCTTGAATTAATTAGCGAATACTTAGTCATGTTGCGAAAAGGTGAAGTAGTTTTTGCTGGACCGATTCAAGATCTCTTTGATCAGCAACAACCATTTATGATTGTTAAGACTGAGCACGAGCAAGATTTACCGAAGATAATCGCAATCGCCGAAGGCGCAGGGCATAAAGCACATTTGCGCGATGGCACCGCCCACATCGAAGGACCAGCCGAATGGTCCGGAACTTTAAATAAATTGGCTTTTGAAAGTGGAATTCTTTTAACTCAGCTTTCACCCCAACTGCCGAACCTCGAAGAAACATTCTTTGAGCTGACAGGGGAACAGAAATGATAAGAAGTATCGTTCGAATTTTCTTTGCAGAATGGCGAAAATTGCGTCGCCCAACGCTTCTTGTTGGCACTTTAGGAGCCGTAGCCTTCTTCAGCGTTTTAGTATCTTCTTTCCTCTTCTTAATGATCGATTCACCACAAGGAAATGGTGATCGTGGCGTTCGCATTACGCGTGAGATGCTCTCGCTCTCCAGCGGTGCCACCCAATCATTTGCCAGCATTGGCAATCTATTAGGAATCATTGCGCTTTGCGTATTTGCAGCCCAAACAGCGCAAGAGTATTCACTCGGAACCCTGCGAAATCTCTTAGTTCGCCAACCAGGGCGTATAAGAATTTTGGTCGGCAAATTAGCATCGATGAAAGTTTTCGCGATCATCATGACTTTGGTAAGCGCTGTTATTTGCATCGGAGTCTCATACGCACTTGCCGGCGGGAAGAATGTAAGCACTGATCTCTGGTTTAACGGTGATGGTCGCTTAGAAATTGCTAAAACTCTTTTAAATGTTTATATCTCAATCCTGGGCTTTGGTATTTTCGGAATGGTTTTAGGAATAGTTCTCCGCTCACCAATTAGCTCAATTTCACTAGGTGTGCTCTGGCTACTAATTATCGAAAATCTTGTGGGCGCACTTAAATCCAGCACGTTAAATTGGCTTCCAGGAAACCAATTGGGAACTATCGCAACCGGTGGCAGTCAAAACGTTTCTTACTCGCATGCACTTTCACTGTCAGCGATCTATGTCAGCGCTACGCTGGTGATTGCAACGGTGCTATTTACTAAGCGAGATGTATCCAACTAGCGACACTTGCTGCAATCTCCGAAGTTACTCAGGTTACTGATTTATTCTGAGGGCTTACTTGTTGGAGGTTCTGTGTCACATCGCAGTAAGGCGCTAGCGCTAGCCATAATTTTTGGGCTAACGCTGACGACGACTCCCGCAATCGCAGCAACTCCAAAGCCAACTCTGGCACAAATTGAAGCGGCGAAGAAAGCTGAAGCGGCTAAGAAAAAGGCGGCCGATGCCGCGGCAAAGAAATTGGCGGCAGCAAACCAAACTTTGCGTTCTTTAACCGCAAAGGCAAATGCTGCGCAAGCGCTATATGTAAAAGCCAAGAAAGAGTTAGCGGTGGCAACAGCTGCAGCGAAAGCAGCGGCTGCATTCGCCCTTGAAACTCAACAAGCAGTTTCTGAAGCTCATCGTGTGATTGGAAAAATGGCAGCAAGTGCATACATCTTGGGCGGTTCATTGACTGAGATCGAACCATTGCTTAGTTCAAATGGCCCACAAGATTTGATCGACCAGATTACGACTTTAGATAAGTTAGGAACTCAAAACACTTTAGCGCTCGAGCGTTACAAGGCTGCAGAAGTTATTGCGCGCGCTGCAAAGATTAAGGCAGATGCAGCCAAGACTGCGCAAGAAACTGCGACCGCCAAAGTTGCTGCGGCAAAGAAAGTTGCTGATGATGCCAGAGCGCTGCAGAAGAAAGAAGTTGATAAGTTACAAGCGATTCAAGATAAGTTAGCGAAAGAGTTAGCTGGCGCTAAAAAAGTTCGAATCACTCTTGAACAGCAACGTGCGCTAGCGCTGCTCGAAGAAAGTTTGGCAAACACCGCTGCCAACACCGGTGGGCAGAAGAAAGTTTGGCCGGATATAGGCTTCAAGGGCCGATCAACAATTCGTTCATCAGAGGCGCAACGTGCTGCAGCAGTTGCTTATGCAAAGAAACAAGTATTGGCACGCAAGCCATATATTTGGGGCGCGCAAGGACCAAATTCATTCGACTGTTCAGGACTTGTATTCGCCGCATATAAATCTGCAGGTTTAACTTGGCCGAACTGGGATCGCCTTAACTCTTCACTTTATGCTGGCTACACCAAACATGTTTCCCTCAACGAACTTGTGCCTGGAGATCTGCTCTTCTACTCATATAAAGGAACTGTTTCCTCGATCCATCACATCACAATTTATGCAGGCAACGGAATGATGTGGGAGGCAAATTCAACGAAGAAGGGCCTGATCTTCTCAAATATTTACAGTATCGACGGGCTTATGCCATTCGGCGGTCGGGTCTAGAGTTGGCCCATGACTTCGGCGCTGCTAGATCTTCGTAACGCAGTTCGGCCTTACTTAGAAAACTTAACCGCCGGCGATAATGCGATCGTTGCTGTATCTGGCGGCGCAGATTCTCTTTCTCTTGCTTACTCCTTAATTAAGGAGGCGCCTGAATTAGCCATCTCTTTAATTGCAGTGACGATTGATCATCAATTGCAATCTGGATCAGGTGAAAACGCAAAAAAAGTGCAAGAACAATTAAAGGCGATGGGGTATCAAGAAGTAATTATTGAAAAAGTCTCTGTTGTAGAAAAATCCGGACTCGAAGCTGATGCACGCACCGCAAGATATGCCGCGCTGGATGCACTTGCACATGCATATGGAGCGACCCAAATTTTCTTAGGCCATACACGAGATGATCAAGCCGAAACAGTTTTACTCGGCTTAGCGCGAGGTTCTGGAACCAGATCCTTATCTGGCATGGCAAGCATTAACGGAAAATATGCGCGCCCATTTTTACTATTGACGCGTGCGCAAACTGTTGCCGCATGTAAAGAAGCGGGATTAACTCCATGGAATGATCCGCACAATGTAAATGAGAAATTTTCACGAGTACGTGTGCGAAATAAAGTAATGCCTGTGATGGAGGAAGAGATTGGTCCCGGCATCGCAGCGGCTCTGGCACGAAGCGCGGCAATTTTGCGTGATGATGCCGATGCCTTAGACGAGATGGCCCAAGCAGTTATTTCACGAGTTGATTTGAGCGACTTGGATTGCGCCGCTTTAGCCGAGCTGCCACGAGCGATCCGATCCCGCGTGCTTCGCGCCGCGATCTACTCTGCAGGCGCCCCCAGCGGCTCTGTGAGCGCAGATCACCTAGCTGGCGTTGAGGCGCTGGTCACTTCTTGGCGTGGCCAAGGAGAGGCGAGCCTGCCGGGTGGTGTGAAGGTTGCCCGGATTTCGGGCAGACTTTCGCTCTTAGCCCGTCCATAAATCTCATCAGGAGATTTGATATTAAAGGAGTCCCTAAGTGGATCTAGCTGCTGTCGGCACAGATGTTGAACGCGTAATTGTTACTGAAGAGCAATTGCAATCAAAAGTTGCTGAACTCGCTGCGCGCGTTGATGCTGATTACAAAGATCGTGACTTACTTCTTGTCGGTGTTTTAAAAGGCGCGATTATGGCGATGGCTGATCTAACTCGTGCAATGCAACGCCATATTGATATGGATTGGATGGCAGTTTCTTCTTACGGTTCTGGAACTAAATCAAGCGGCGTGGTTCGCATCCTTAAAGATTTAGATCGAGATATCACAGGGCGAAATATTTTAATTGTGGAAGATATTGTTGATTCTGGTTTAACTCTCTCTTGGTTGCGCGCCAACTTAATGTCACGTGGCGCAGCATCAGTAGAAATCCTCGCAATTTTACGTAAACCAGAAGCAGCAAAAGTTGAAGTCGAATGTAAATACGTTGGCTTTGATATCCCACCTGATTTCGTTGTTGGTTATGGTTTAGATTTTAACGAGAAGTACCGCAACCTCTCATTCGTCGGTGTGCTGGCTAAGCACATGTACTCATAAGGATCGCGGCTAAAATATGGAGAAGAAGAACCCTTTGAAAAAGAAAGCAACTAACAAATCTGTAAAGAGCAAAAAGCCTGCCAAGAAAGTTCCAACAACGCGCGCTGGCCGCATCGTACGAGGCCCACTTTTCTGGATAGTAGTTGCGATTCTTGGAGTTTCGATTTTTGGGCAAATTACCAGCGTTGGTAATCGTTACACCGAGATTCGCACCTCACAAGCCCTAGATGCGATTGCTCAATCAAAAGTTGAATCTGCTCTGGTAATCGATAAATCTCAGAAACTGCAGTTAATTCTCAAGCCAGGCAATTTAATCAATGGTGCAAGCAAAGTTGAGGCGGCTTATGTAATCCGCCAAGAGCCGACGATTGTTGATGCTCTAACTGGAAATCCACCATCAAAAGGCTGGAACGTTAGCGTTCCGACTCAATCACTATTTGTCTCATTCTTATTTTCAATTGCCCCAATCCTTTTAATTGGCTTCTTATTCTTCTTCTTAATGAGCAATGCTCAAGGCGGAAATAAAGTATTTTCCTTTGGAAAATCGCGGGCGAAGTTACAAGATAACGATGTTCCGCAAAACACCTTTGCCGATGTTGCTGGCGCTGACGAAGCGATCGCCGAGCTGGAAGAAATTAAAGATTTTCTGGCGAACCCGCCTAAGTACGCGCTACTCGGAGCCAAGATCCCTAAGGGAGTTCTTTTATATGGCCCTCCCGGAACAGGTAAAACTTTATTGGCGCGCGCAGTTGCTGGAGAAGCGAAAGTTCCTTTCTATTCCATTTCTGGTTCTGACTTTGTAGAAATGTTTGTTGGAGTTGGTGCAGCGCGAGTTCGTGATTTATTTGCACAAGCAAAAGCAAATGCTCCAGCAATCGTCTTTGTTGATGAAATTGATGCGGTCGGACGTCAACGTGGCGCTGGCATGGGTGGCGGACACGATGAACGTGAGCAGACCCTCAACCAATTATTAGTCGAGATGGATGGATTCGAAACCGGTGGGCAAGTAATTCTTATCGCCGCTACCAACCGTCCAGATGTATTAGACCCTGCACTTTTGCGTCCAGGTAGATTCGATCGCCAAATTGCGGTAGATCGCCCAGATCTAAAGGGTCGCGAAGAAATTCTAAAAGTTCATGCAAAGACAAAGCCGTTAGCCGATGAAGTTGAACTATTGAATTATGCGCGTCGTACACCTGGGTTTACCGGCGCAGATTTAGCAAATGTATTAAATGAGGCAGCACTTTTAGCAGCTCGTGAAGAGAAGAAAGTTATCTCTAACTCGCAAATTGACGAGGCGATTGATCGTGTAATGGCTGGTCCACAACGTAAATCACGGATCATGTCTGATGAAGAACGTCGCGTAACCGCTTATCACGAAGCAGGACATGCGCTCGTTGCACATGCACTTCCACATACAGATCCAGTACATAAGATCACGATCATGCCGCGTGGTCGGGCACTTGGTTACACAATGGTTCTACCTGATGATGACAAGTACTCAACGACTCGCAATCAATTGTTAGATCAGTTGGCATATTCACTCGGTGGACGTGCTGCAGAAGAGTTAATCTTCCACGATCCATCAACTGGCGCTTCAAATGATATTGAAAAGGCAACGGCGCTAGCTCGCGCAATGGTTACCCAATATGGAATGACCGAAGCAATCGGCGCAATCAAGTTGGGCACAGATGCCTCCGAACCATTTATGGGGCGCGATTATGGACATCAACGCGATTATTCTGAAAGCGTTGCCGCCACAGTTGATGCTGAAATCCGTAATCTGATTGAAAATGCTCATCAAGAAGCATTCGATATCTTGGTAGAAAATCGCACAACGTTGGATGCAATGGTTCTGCAATTACTTGAGAAAGAAACGCTCAATAAAGAAGAAATATCAGCGATTTTTGCCAAGGTAAATTCTTGGCCACGACGTCCCTCATGGACTGGTTCATCAACACGTATTCCCTCACAACAACCACCTGTCGCCGTACCTGAGCGAGCAGTTGTTGCACCGGTTGTTGAGAAGAAACCAACGCGCGTTAAGAAGAGTACAAATAAGGAAAATTCTTAATAGTGAATGAAGTAAATCCAATTTCAATGGGACCTGATGCGGGGCGTGCGCTTCATCCTTTTGATGAGGCACGTGCCGCTGCAGCTGTACGTGAGTTACTTCTGGCGCTCGGCGAAGATCCAGATCGTGAAGGCTTGCAAGAAACGCCTGCGCGTGTGGCTCGAGCATTTAAAGAGAATTTTGAAGGACTCTGGAAATCTCCGGAAGAAGTTCTTACGACAACATTTGATATCGGCCATGAAGAGTTAGTAATCATTCGTGATATCGAAGTCTTTTCACACTGCGAGCATCACCTAACTCCATTTCATGGCGTTGCGCACGTTGGTTATATCCCTCGCGGAAAAATCACAGGGTTATCTAAAGTTGCCCGTTTAGTTGATCTCTTTGCGCGTCGTCCACAAGTACAAGAGCGATTAACAACTCAAATTGCTGACGCAATGGTGAAAATTCTTGATCCCATGGGTGTGATAGTAATTATTGATTGTGAGCACTTGTGTATGTCGATGCGAGGAGTGCGCAAATCTCAAGCTCGAACAACTACAAGTGCGGTCCGTGGTGTCTTGCGCGATCCCGCCACACGTGCAGAAGCAATCAGCCTAATTACCAAAGGCTAAAAAATGTCTGGCACTCAGATGAAGATAATGGGTATTTTAAATGTAACTCCAGATTCATTTGCTGATGGTGGAAGACATGACACTTACGAAAAAGCGGTAGCGCGCGGATTAGAAATGATTTCTGAAGGCGTTGACATTATTGATATTGGCGGAGAATCCACTCGCCCCGGTGCCACACGAGTGTCTGCCGCTGAAGAACAAGCCAGAGTAATTCCAGTAATTGAAAAATTAGCGCAATCAGGTGTTCCAATCAGTATCGACACAATGCGCGCTCAGACCGCAGAATTGGCAATTACTGCCGGAGCAAGCATTGTTAATGACGTTAGCGGTGGGCTGGCAGATGATCTAATGCATGAAACTGTCGCCGAAATGGGTTGTCCCTACATACTGATGCATTGGCGCGGCCATTCAAAAGATATGAATAACCGCGCTCTTTACGACGATGTGGTTAAAGAAGTAATCGCTGAGCTCAGTATTCAAATCGAAGCTGCGCTGCGAAGTGGCATTGCCAAAAATAATTTAATAATTGATCCAGGACTAGGTTTTGCCAAGGATGCCCCACACAACTGGGAAATTTTAGATCGGCTAGAAGAGATTATCGAATTGGGTTATCCGGTATTGATTGGTGCATCACGTAAGCGCTTTCTTGGGGGTGAAACTCCTGATGAGCGAGAGACTGCAACTATCGAGCTTACTAAATCACTCCTTGCTAAAAATATATGGGGAGTTAGAGTTCATAGCGTGAGCCCGCATAAGAATTTGGTATTGGCTAATGGCTGATTTAATCGAGATTAAAGGAATTAAAGCATTTGGCTACCACGGAGTTTTTGAATCAGAAAATATCGCTGGACAAGATTTTTATGTTGATATTTTTATGGAATTGGATTTAACGCGTGCGAGTGTTACAGATGATGTAAATGACACCGTCAATTATGCAGAAATAACCGATTTAGTTGTTGAAGAAATTACGGGTGAACGAGTCTCGCTTATCGAAAAACTCGCAGCGCGAATTGCTGACCGTATTACAGCCGCTTACCCACAAATTGCGCAAGTTTCCATAACTGTTCATAAACCACAAGCGCCCGTGAGCGCCCAAGTTAAAGATATATCGGTAACGATTAAGCGATGAGAGCGGTAATCGCGCTAGGTGCCAACATTGGAAATCCTAAAGAGCAAATGGATTTAGCCGTTGCGATGTTGAGAGAAGCAACTGATTTTCAATTGGTTTCAGAGTATTTCTCCACCAAGCCAATTAGCGATATTCCACAACCAGATTACCTAAATGCGGTGTGCATCGTAGAAAGTGATTTACCAGCCTTAGATTTGTTAGCTCTTTTACACGGAATTGAAAAAACTCTAGGGCGAGAGCGAAATGAAAAATGGGGACCCCGCACAATTGATTTAGATCTAATCCAATATGGATCGCTACTTAGCTCGGCTGATGAGTTACAACTGCCGCATCCGCGCGCACATGAGCGTCGTTTTGTGATTGAACCTTGGCATTCGATTGAGCCAGATGCGATCTTATTGACCCATGGCAAAATTTCAGAGATTTTGGTGCAATTGCTATAAGGCTCTAAACTTATAGCCATCACCGCCCGGTACCTGAAAGGACTGGAGCCAGATATGAAGATCGTTACCAGCGCAGCTGAATTGGCTGACGGCTGCACTTTTATTCCCACAATGGGGGCTCTGCATGCTGGCCATGCCTCACTCTTTCAAATGGCAAAAGCGAAGAGCGATTTTGTAGTTGCAAGTATCTTTGTTAATCCGCTGCAGTTTGAAAATAATAATGATTTAGAACTTTATCCGCGCACACCAGATCGTGATATTGAGTTAGCAAGCAGTGCAGGTGTAACGCATCTTTGGTTACCTCAAGAGAGCGAAATTTACCCCGCTAACTTTCTGAAGAAGAGCGCAGGTTCAATCGGTGAGATATTTGAAGGCGCCAATCGCATAGGTCACTTCGACGGTGTCGTCACTGTCGTATCCCGTCTATTTGATTTGCTCCGTCCGGCACATGCAATATTTGGCGAAAAAGATTTTCAACAATTATTTTTAATAAAAACTTTAGCTAGAGAAGGCTATAAAGATATTGAAATACTTGCCGCACCAACCATGCGCGAAAGTGATGGCCTGGCTCTTTCTTCTAGAAATATCAGATTAAACGAAAGTGAGCGTAAAGCGGCTACGGTGATATATCGGGCTTTATTGGCGGCAAGGAATAATTCAAAAATCGAAGCAGCACGAGCAGCAATGCAAGAGATTTGCTCGATGGAGCCACTCTTTAAATTGGACTATGCCGAGATCATCGATGAAGATAACTTTGCGACTGCTACAGATTCCACCCCAAATCAGCGTGCAATTATCGCGGGCTGGCTTAATGGGGTCCGTTTGATCGACAATATGCAGATGAAACCATCCACCGTTAATACAGGTGCGCGATGAAGTTACTCGCGCCCGAACCAGGGTGGACAGCAATTGCCGATGTAATCGTGGTTGGTTCTGGAATTGCCGGATTAACTACTGCACTGCAAGCGCGCACCTTTGGTCTTTCAGTATTAATTGTTACAAAATCAAAAGTTGATGAAGGCTCAACTAAATGGGCACAGGGCGGAATTGCCGCAGCACTTGGTCCAGGTGATACTCCAGATCAACATTTAAAAGATACTTTGGTGGCAGGTGCTGATCTTTGTGATGTGGAAGCTGTTCGAGTTCTAGTCACCGAAGGACCTGAAGCGGTACGTAAATTAATAGAACGTGGCGCAAAATTTGATACCGAAGATTCGGGTGAAATCTCGCTGACTCGAGAAGGTGGACATTTACGTAACCGCATTCTGCATGCCGGGGGAGATGCCACCGGGGCAGAAGTTTCTCGCGCACTTCTGGCTGCCGTACATGACGATCCGGAAATTGAAGTTGTCGAAGATGCACTTGTATTAGATGCCCTTAAAGATGC
>WLQO01000022.1 GCA_009698295.1 Actinomycetota bacterium
ACAACCGGAACTATTCTTCCGGTTGATTGCTAGCTCGCCGAATCGGCATCTTGGTCACTGGATAACTTAAATCTGTTAAAAACTGCTGTACCAATGCGCTAAATAGCGCCGGTTTCTCTTTTGGTGCAATGTGAGAAGTGCCAGGCATTATCGCTAATTGGCTTAACTCGATGGCACGATACATCGCAAGAGTGTGCTCGTGCGAAATAACATCGTCATCACCAGCGATTATTAAAGTTGGACATTGAATTTTGGCGAGATCAGAAAGTGGAATATCTGGCTCGCTCTCCCAAATTTTTAACATCTTCTTGATTTTTTCTGATTGAGTATGCGGTGCATCTGGTGAAGTGACTGCATATTCAGCCTTATCTTCATCGCTTGGTTCTACAAATGGCATATGAAGAATCGTGCCCGAGTGATGGTAATTAGCACCAATCAAAACCAAAGATTTAACAAGTTCTGGGCGAGTGATTGCGATCGACATCGCAATAATCCCACCATCAGACCAACCAATTAAATGCGCGGGTTCTTTCACGACATCTTCTAGATAGGCAATTGCCTCTTTAATTTGAAATTCAAAGTGGAATGAACCTGCTTGATCTGCGGTGTAACCATGTCCGGTGCGGTCGTAGGCAAAGAGATGAAAATCTGGCTCGAGATCTGGGGCTAAGACATAATCCCAATGCGATGTCTGGCTCAATCCACCGTGCAGCATCACAACTGCTTCGCCATTGTTTTCCCATTCGTACGAATAGATCTGGTGGCTACGCAGGTTTAAATAATCAGGCATGAATTTACAGACTATCCATAATGTGGCGATTGCCGCGATCGAAAGTTAGGTAGTTCCAGGTCCAATCGGCGATTGTTCCGATCTTGTTGCTGCCGCCGAGAAGATAGAACAAATGGAGCCACAACCAGGCATACCAAGCCAACGCCCCAGTTATTTTGATGCCTTTAAATTGCACGACAGCTTTGTGACGTCCAATTGTTGCCATTGAACCTTTATCTAAATATTTAAAATCTTGCAGCCCTTGTCCACGTGCGGCACGCAAGATCTGTTTTGCAACCCAACGCCCTTGTTGCATTGCTACTGGCGCAACCATAGGTAAGAAGCGACCGTCAGATCCTTTAGCACCAGAGATATCGCCGATCGCCCAAACATGTGGATAGTGGCTTACTCGTAAATTTTGTTCGACGCTTATACGAGTACCTTCCAATGGCAAATTCAATAACGCACCAGTTGGTTCACCTTTTACTCCAGCGGCCCAGATGGTTACTTCGGATGGAATTGTGTCGCCATCTTTTATCAATATCTGACGCGGTTTTACCTCTTGAACTGCAGTGTTAAGTAAAACTGTCACTCCAAGCTTTTCTAAATCTTTCTTTGCACGTGCCGATAAACGCTCACTAAACATTGGCAAAATTCTTGGACCGGCCTCAATTAAATAGATATCAATATGCTTTGCTGCATTGGCCTCATCGTTTTTAAGCGGACCATTTTTTAATTCTGCAAGCGCACCGGCCATCTCGACGCCGGTTGGGCCTCCGCCAACAACGCTTAGTGATAATCGTGTTTGATCCTGGAAGCGACAGAGATCTTCAAAGCGGCGCATTACTTCGGCGCGGATTCCAATAGCTTCATGAACGCTCTTCATTCCAAGTGCGTTTTCGATAACGCCCTTGACCCCAAAATCAGCTGTTGCTGAACCGAGTGCCACAACTAAGTGATCAAATTCGAGAACTTCAGAAGAATCGAGTTTGACTGTTCTATTTTTATGATCAACCGAAATTGGTGAGCCCATTCGGAATTTAACACCGCTCTTGCGGAGGGCACCTCGAACCGGATGCGCAACGTGATCGGCAGCAAGCCCGGCCGTGGCTACTTGATAAAGCAGCGGTAAAAATGTTTGGAAGTTATGGCGATCAACCACAGTGACATCTGCGCCTTTTGCAAGTGCTTTGGCAGCGGTGAGCCCACCGAAACCCGCACCAAGGATTACGACTTTTGGACGTGTGGAAGAAGCCATAGCGGCAGTCTAGGCTCTGAACTATGAACTCGCAGCGGTTAATTCTCGTCACTGGCGCTTCTGGCTATGTGGGCGGCCGATTGGTGCGCGATTTAGTTTCAGATAAATGCGCAGTGCGAGTCTTGGTGCGCGATGCCCAGAAAGTAAAAGAACAACCATGGGCTAAGGACGTTGAAATTGTCGAGGGCAATGCCAACAATTTGGCAGATATGCGCCGCGCGCTAAATGGTGTTCACACTGCATTCTATTTACTGCATTCGATTAATGCAGGTAAGAATTTTGACGAAGTAGAAAATGCGATGGCACAAAATTTTGCCGCTGCCGCCGAAGCTGAAGAAATTTCTCAGATAATTTATTTGGGAGGAATTGCTAACGATAAGAACCGCAGTCAACACCTGGCCTCGCGTATGAACACCGGCACTCAACTTGCATCTGGAAAAGTTCCGGTGCTTGAACTTCGCGCCGGAATTATCATCGGTTCAGGATCTGCTTCCTTTGAAATGTTGCGCCATTTAACTCACCGCTTACCGATTATGACCACACCTAAATGGGTTTCAAATTTAACGCAACCAATCTCAATTCGTGATGCACTTTATTACTTGCGCAAGTGTGCGCAGCTACCGACTCCTGTTTCCAAAATCTGCGACATCGGCGGCACAGAAGTTCTTTCTTACGCAGATATGATGCAGAAATTCGCCAAGTTATCTGGGCTTCGCAAGCGCTGGATCGTTCAAGTTCCAGTTCTGACTCCGAAGTTATCTAGCCTATGGATTGGATTTGTGACTCCCGTGCCAACGTCATTGGCCCGCCCATTAGTTGAGTCGCTAATTAGTGAAGTTGTCGCAGATCCGCAGAAAAGTATTGATTCAATAATTGCACCACCATCTGAAGGTTTTATTGATGTAGAAGGTGCGATCAAATTAGCGCTCTCTCGCATCGCTGATCATGAAGTTGTAACGCGTTGGTCGGATGCGGCATACCCAACTGCGCCGTGGCAGAAAGCGCAGAGCGATCCTGATTGGGCAGGCGAAATGGTTTTGCGCGATCGCCGGGAACAAACGACCGATGCTTCTTCGGCAGCGTTGTGGCAAGCAATTGAAAGCATCGGCGGTGAAAATGGTTGGTATGGCGCAGATTTCCTTTGGTATTTACGTGGTCTTTTAGATCGTCTTTTCGGTGGCGTTGGCTTACGTCGTGGTCGCCGCGATCCTTTAACACTTCATGTTGGTGAAAGTTTAGATTTTTGGCGGGTAGAAGAGTTAGACCGTGGAGTGCGTTTGAAGTTATATGCCGAAATGGTTCTACCCGGTAAAGCTTGGTTGGAATTTACAATTATTGAAAAAGGTGGAAAACGCACCGTGCGCCAAGAAGCAAGTTTTTCACCACGCGGTTTAGGCGGCCAGCTTTATTGGTATGCAGTTCTTCCATTTCACATCTTTGTTTTCCCAACAATGATGCGCAATCTAATTCGAAAGGCTAATCGCACTGATTATGCCAATTCATAATTTTACGCCAGAAGTTGAAGCCCTTGCTCAAGAAATCCTTGCGTACAGCCTGCACCGTCTAAAAGATGATCCACCTTTAGATGGTCCACGCACAGCCGAAGATTTATTTAACGAAGTTGGTAACACAATTACTGCAAAAGGTTTGGGTGGCCATGAAGCACTTGCAGTGTTTACAAATGTTTTAGCTAAAGCGTGTATTTCGACCGATCATCCGCGCAACTTGGCATTTATCCCATCTGCACCAACTGAATACTCCAACCTCTTTGATCTAGTCGTCGGCGCAAGTTCGCTTTATGGCGGTTCTTGGCAAGAAGGCGCAGGTGCAGTCTTTGCCGAAAATCAAGCGCTGCGTTGGATTGCAGATTTAGCGGGATTGCCGAAATCGGCCGGAGGAGTGTTTGTACAAGGCGGAACAAACGGAAATCTTTCTGCACTAGTTGCAGCGCGTGATGATGCGCGCAAGAAGTATCCAAAAACTACGCGTTGGGCAATCGCTTGCAGCGCCGAAGCGCATTCATCGATCGCCAGCGCTGCTCACATAATGGATGTAGAGTTGTTAAAAATTGAACCGGGTAGCGATCGTAAAATTCACGGTGATGCAGTGGGTGCAGCAATTGATCAATTGCATGCCACAACCGAAACTCGCGTCTTTGCAGTTGTTGCAACTGGCGGAACAACAAACCTTGGGATCGTCGATGACTTGTTAACCGTTGGCGCTGCTACTCAAGCGCGCGGTATCTGGTTCCATGTTGATGGAGCTTATGGTTTGGCTGCGTTGTGTGCACCATCTGTGCGCGACAAATTTAACGGTGTTGAAGCCGCAGATTCGCTAATTGTTGATCCCCATAAATGGCTCTTTGCGCCTTTTGATGCGTGTGCGCTGATCTATCGCAATCCCGCGATCGCTAAAGAAACTCATACCCAACATGCATCTTATTTAGAAACGCTTCACGATGACTCTTGGTCGCCATCAGATTATGCAATTCACTTAACGCGCCGCGTTCGCGGTTTACCTTTCTGGTTTTCACTTGCCGCCCACGGAACAGATGCTTACAGCGAAGCGATGGAAGAGACTTTAAATGTGGCACGTGCAGCTGCGGATTTAGTGCGCTCCCATCCCAATTTAGAACTAGTGATGGAACCAGAACTTTCAATCGTTGCCTTTAAACGTACTGGTTGGAAAGCCGCGGATTATCAAAAGTGGAGCGATAAATTATTATCTGATCAAATTGGTTTTATCCCACCATCATCAGATAACGGCCAATCGATCTTGCGTTTTGCGATCGTAAATCCATGGACCAAAGTTTCTGATATCTCAATGATTTTAGATACGCTCTAAATCCCACAATTTCCGCGCTCCCTGGTTTAAGATTTGGCATATGTCAGCGCTGGAAAATAACCAAGAAGTGAGCAGTTCACTTAGCGATCTCGAAATTCGCATCTTAGATTTCGAATCTAATTGGTGGCGCTTTGCCGGTGCGAAAGAGTCTGCAATTAAAGAACTCTTTGATCTAAATGCGCCACGTTATTACCAACTCCTTAACGACCTGATTGACCGAGAAGATGCCCTCATGGCCTCTCCTATGCTCGTTAAGCGCCTGCGCCGCCTCCGTGAGGCCCGCATGCAGGCCCGCTCCGCTCGCTAAAGCCTCCTCGTTTTGCGCCTCGGAATAGAAGGCCGTAGATTTGGCGTTAGCACTCTCGGGGTGTGAGTGATAAAACGCCCCCTAAAGCTAGAAACTTAAAAGGAGTAATTACATGGCAAAGATGATTGCCTTTAATGAAGAAGCCCGTCGTGGCCTAGAACGCGGAATGAACGTTCTCGCTGATGCGGTCAAGGTAACTCTTGGACCTCGCGGACGTAACGTCGTACTAGAAAAGAAATGGGGCGCCCCAACAATCACCAATGATGGCGTCTCAATTGCTAAAGAAATCGAATTAGATGATCCGTGGGAAAAGATCGGTGCAGAGTTAGTTAAAGAAGTTGCCAAGAAGACAGATGATGTCGCAGGCGACGGAACAACAACTGCAACCGTGCTTGCTCAGGCGCTTGTGCGTGAAGGACTTCGCAACGTTGCCGCCGGTTCAAACCCAATGGCGCTAAAGCGCGGCATTGAAAAGGCAGTTGCTGCGATCGTTGCAGAACTTGCTTCAATGGCCAAGAGCGTTGATTCCAAAGAACAGATTGCAGCGACCGCTTCTATTTCAGCTGCTGATTCCACAATTGGCGACATGATCGCTGAAGCGATGGATAAAGTCGGTAAAGAAGGCGTAATCACAGTTGAAGAGTCAAATACCTTTGGTCTTGAACTCGAGCTAACTGAAGGTATGCGCTTTGATAAAGGCTATATCTCTCCATATTTCGTAACTGACCAAGATCGCATGGAAGCAGTACTAGAAGATGCTTACATCTTGATCGTTAACTCAAAGATCGCCAATATCAAGGATCTAGTACCTGTTCTTGAGAAGGTTATGCAATCAGGTAAGCCACTAGCGATAATCGCTGAAGATGTTGAAGGCGAAGCGTTGGCAACACTTGTTGTAAATAAGATTCGTGGAATCTTCCGCGCGGCAGCTGTTAAAGCTCCAGGTTTCGGTGATCGTCGCAAAGCGATGTTGCAAGATATTGCAATCCTTACCGGAGCCACAGTTATCTCTGAAGAAGTTGGTTTGAAACTAGAAAGTGCTGGCCTAGAACTTCTGGGTCGCGCTCGTAAAGTTGTGATCAGCAAAGAAGAGACAACAATCGTTGAAGGCGGCGGAGATGACGCGCAGATCAAGGGTCGCGTCGCACAAATTCGCTCTGAAATCGAAAAGTCTGATTCAGATTATGACCGCGAGAAGTTGCAAGAGCGTCTTGCCAAGCTTGCTGGTGGCGTTGCCGTAATCAAGGCTGGCGCTGCAACAGAGGTTGAGCTTAAAGAGCGCAAGCACCGCATCGAAGATGCAGTACGCAATGCAAAGGCTGCAGTTGAAGAAGGCATCGTCGCCGGTGGTGGCGTTGCGCTTTTGCAGGCAGCAACTCAAGCATTTAAGAAGTTAAAGCTAGAAGGCGAAGAAGCAGTTGGCGCAAAGATCGTAGAACTTTCGATCGAAGCTCCGCTAAAGCAGATCGCCATCAACGCAGGTCTTGAAGGCGGAGTCGTTGTAGAAAAAGTACGTCACCTCGAAGTTGGTTTCGGACTTAATGCTGCAACTGGCGAATACGTCGACATGATTAAATCTGGAATTATTGATCCGGCTAAGGTAACTCGCTCTGCTTTGCAGAACGCAGCATCAATCGCTGCGCTCTTCATTACTACAGAAGCAGTTATTACCGATAAGCCAGAGAAGAAGCCAGCTGCCCCAATGGGCGGCGATGGCGGCGGAATGGATTTCTAAATACATGACAAAAGGATTTGACGGGCAAGAGATTGCACGAAACGCTGCACTTGCGGGGGCTGAAAAGCCTTCGCAGGTCGGCGCTTTTATTTCCGTCGAATTCGAAGATGAAAATCGCGTTGCAAGTTACTTATTCGACGCCGACATTCAGGGCTATAAAGGTTGGCGCTGGTGTGTCACTCTTGCAAAAGTTGATGCATCAGCAGACCCAACTGTTTGTGATGTAGTTGTTCTTCCTGGCCCTGATTCATTACTTGCGCCAGACTGGATTGAATATAAAGATCGTATTCAGCCAGAAGATATTCAACCTGGAATTATTGTGCCAAGTGTTTTAGATGACACACGTTTAGTTCCTGGCGTTAACGCGTTAATTCAAGATGAAGGATTGGATGCAACCGAGGTCTTTGATCTTGGTTTAATGCGTCCACGTGTTCTTTCTATTGAAGGTCGCGATCAAGCAAGTAAACGTTGGTACACCGGTGACCGTGGACCGAATACGCCGTTGGCACAGAGCGCACCGAAGCCATGTGCATCATGCGGATTCTTTATTCCGATTGCAGGTTCACTTCGTGCATCATTCGGTGTTTGTGCCAATGCGATCGCGCCAGATGATGCGCGCGTAGTCTCAGTCGATCATGGCTGTGGCGCACATTCTGAAGCTACGCTCAACAACTAGCTTTAATACGGGTTCACGCGCGCCCTGCCTTGCGATAAACTTGGGGCCTGTCCACATCCCCGTGGCTACACGAGTACCGAAATTCTTATAAGGAGAACCCCATGCCATCAGGCCGCGTTAAATGGTTTAGCCTCGAAAAGGGTTTTGGTTTTATCTCAAATGATGAGGGCGAAGATGTTTATCTTGCAGCAACATCACTTCCAGAAGGCGTAGCAACAGTGAAGCCTGGAACAAAGATTGAATTTAGCATTATCGATAGCCGTAAAGGTCCACAGGCTATGTCGGTACATATCGTCGATGCGCCGGTTTCACTCGCTGAAAACTCACGCGTTAATAACGATGACTTAGCAGCAATGATTGAAGACACAATTAAAATTTTGGATAAGGTCGGAAATGGTTTGCGCCATGGCCGCCACCCATCTGGTTCTGAAGCAGAACGTTTAGGACGTGTACTTCGCGGAATTGCTGGCCAGTTAGAAGCTTAAAACTTTACTTATATTCCGCTGCGCGCTGCGCGGCGCTTTGAGTAACGAATTCCCCATGCGCCTAAAAGCGCACCAGCAACACATGTCCAAATAACTTTGCTCTCTGCTCCAGTCAACGCCAAAACTATTCCGGCTATAACCCATGCGGCGGTACCAAAAGAGATTAGAGTAACGACAGACTTTATTTCAGAGTTATTGTTTAAATCCACAAAGGAAGCATACAAGCGATGGCGGTAAAAGCAGACGGCAACTGGCGCTCTTTCCGCCACCGCAATTATCGAATTCTCTTTCCAGCAAATGCTGCATCAAACATCGGTACTTGGGCCCAACGCGTTGCTCAGGATTGGTTAGTACTTCAACTTACCGATAACAGTGGAACATATCTTGGTCTGGTAACTGCGGTTCAATTTGCACCAGTGCTTTTATTTTCACTCCACGGTGGGGCACTTGCCGATCGCGTCAATAAGCGGAAATTACTAATTTTTACCAATTTAATTGGCGCGCTTTCATCTCTTGGTCTTGGCCTCTTAGTTCTCACTGGGCATGTTCAGGTATGGCATGTTTTTCTCTTTGCCTTAATTCTCGGAATTTCCTCTGCAGTTGATGCGCCAATTCGCCAATCATTTACTTCAGAAATTGTTGGCCACTCAGATATTGCAAATGCGGTTAGTTTAAACTCAGCCAATTTCAACGCCGGGCGTTTAGTTGGTCCTGCAATGTCAGGCTTTCTTATCGCACGCTTTGACACTGGCCCTTCATTCTTAATAAATTCCTTTACCTACCTCTTTGTGATTCTGGCGTTGTTGCGTATGCGCGAATCAGATTTCTTCATTCAAGAAAAGAAAACCACACAGGGCACCGTGCGCGAAGGTTTGGAATATGCCCTGGCCCGTCCCGATTTATACGTTGTGATGTTGGTTGTCTTCTTTGCCGCGACCTTTGGTTTAAATATGCAGATCTTTAACGCTCTGATGGCAACTAAAGAATTTGGAAAAGGACCCGCATCGTATGGTTTATTAGGTACCTATCTCGCGGTCGGATCACTAAGCGGTGCGCTAATTTCCGCACGTCTTGAAAGATTTCGCAGAACTATTTTTGTTATAAAAGGCGGCATCGCTTTCTCGCTCGCGATTACTTTGCTATCAATTGCACCGACCTATACCTGGTACTCACTATGGTTACCGTTTTGTGGTTTTAGCGCGCTGACTATGTTGATTACGGCAAACTCGTTGATACAAGTAAATTCTGATCCAGCGATTCGTGGCCGAGTATCTGGAATTTACTTACTTATCTTTATGGGTGGTACACCATTTGGTTCACCGCTAATTGGTTGGTTAGTTGAAATGATTGGTATCCGGGAAACAATCGCGGTATGCGGACTTATTTCACTCTTTGCCTGCTTGACTATCTGGGCAGTTTTTCACAATAAAGTTAAGTTGCCGAAAGATATTTCAGTAGAAGGCGTATTACCTGCCGCCTATGATGATCAGCGCTAGCAGACCGAGCAAAGTTAAAATTGTAATCAAACGTCGAGTGCGGTAATCCATTTAAATATTATTCGCGCCAAGATGCTTAGATGGTGAGAGCGCAACCATAGTAAAACAGAGCGCAATTAACACGGGCACCATGATGTAGGCGCGTGAAATTCCAAAGTTATCTCCCAAAATTCCGAGCAATAGCGGTGAGCAAGCGATTGCAATTCCCGCAGCGATTGAGCTCTTACCGATCGCTAAGTCGGGACGCCCTTCGCTAAAAGCGACCAGGCGCAGAGTGAAGAGTGGGAATTGAACTGAAATACCGAGCCCAACTAGAAATAAGGTAACTAAACAGAGCGCCAAGATATGTGATGACCAGAAGAGCCCGAAAGCTATAAATTGCAAAGAGAGCGCGATCTTTAACTGTTCATCGGCATGGAAGCGCTTTAATAAACGTCCGGCATACCAACGCCCAGTACCAACTCCAGTTCCGAAGGCCATTACTGCAAGCGTTGAAATTGCGGCGCTAGCTTCTGTGCGATTACTAATGAGTGATGCTGACCAGAATGACGTCGCAAATTCAGCGCTAATTGAGATAAAGAAACCAGTCCAAGATAACCAGTAGCCACGTGAGAGTTTGCCACGTTGTGGACCACCTTCATCAGGAATGTGAGAATCAGGTTCAAATTTTCTACCTTTGATAAACATGGCCAAGATAAATGGAATTGTGATCAGAAGCCCAAGACGCCATTGTTCGCGCACAATATTTGCTGTTGTGCCAATAATGAAGTTACCAGTTACAAAGCCAGCAATGGCGATGGCATTTATTTGGGCAACTGCGGTATGAGAGCGTTCTGCAAAGGCGTGCGAGCCGGCGGTATTTACATTATTAATTACAACTGAAACTCCAAAGCCCGCGATCAGCGTTGCAAGTAAAGTCAGTTGTACTGGGGGAGCAAAGACAAAGAAGGCGATTCCGATGGAAAATACCGATAAACCAATCCATGTTGTATTCGATCGACCATAGCGATGGACCAGCTTTGAGTTAAGCCCGCCAGCGAATATCGCGGCAACACCCATCGCGGTGCCGTGCAAACCTGCAACGCCGAGGGAAGTTCCTTGATCTTCACGTAATAAAGCCTGCGATGGACCAAAGCCACCGGTAAAGAAATTTACAGTCGCAACTTGCAAAGCAAGCAGCCAGAACTGCCCGTTACGCTTAAAAGTTTTTGGCATTTATGGATTAAAGGGCGGCTACGACAAAGTCGATAGATGCAGTTAGCGCATCAATATCACTTGGATCAATGGCAGGAAACATTCCGATACGAAGTTGGTTCTTACCTAACTTGCGATAAGGCTCGGTGTCTACGATGCCATTGGCGCGTAGCGCTGCCGCAACGGCCGTGGCATCAATTGCTTCATCGAAGTTAATTGTGCCAACAACCTTTGAGCGCATCGCCGGATCTGTAACAAATGGAGTTGTGTAAGAAGTCTTTTCTGCCCATGAGTACAACTTGGCGGAAGATTCTGCGCTACGACCCGCAGCAAATTTAAGTCCACCATTTGAATTCATCCATTCAATCTGGTCAGCGAGCAACATTAGAGTCATTAGCGCAGGTGTGTTGTATGTCTGATCTAGGCGAGAATTTTCAATTGCAATACCGAGATCAAAGAAAGCAGGAACCCAACGACCACTTGCTTTGATCTTCTCTGCGCGCGCAATCGCTGCTGGGCTCATTAGCGCCAGCCAGATACCACCATCGGATGCAAAAGATTTTTGCGGAGCAAAGTAATAAGTATCGAACTCTTTAGCATCTACTTCTAAACCACCAGCGGCGCTAGTTGCATCAACAAGTACTAGCGCACCATCTGTTCCGGCAGGGCGTTTGATTGGCATCGAAACACCAGTAGAAGTTTCGTTATGAGTAAGTGCATAAACATCGACGCCGGCTTCAGCAGTTGCTTGTGGATGTGAGCCAGGTTCAGCCTTAATAACCGTTGGATCACCTAAAAATGGCGCTTCTTTCGCGGCAGAAGCAAACTTTGATGAGAATTCGCCAAAGACTAAGTGCTGTGATTTATTTTCAATCAAACCAAATGTTGCAATATCCCAGAAAGCGGTCGATCCACCATTGCCGAGTACAACTTCGTAACCTTCTGGCAAGGTAAAGAGCGAGTTAAGTCCTTCGCGCACTCGGTGCACAACGTTCTTAACCGGCTTCTGGCGATGTGAAGTTCCGAGAATTGAAGAACCAGATGCCGCCAAAGCAGATAACGCTTCTGGGCGAATCTTTGATGGGCCGCAACCAAATCGGCCATCACGTGGTTTTAAATTATCTGGGATCTTTATATCTGCGCTCATGGGCTAAGACTACGGGTAGTAGCGAGTGATCTCCCACTCAGCGATGCTGTTAGCCCGCTCATAGCGCAGGCGATCGTGTAAACGTGAATAGCGACCCTGCCAAAATTCAATGCTGATTGGCGTTACGCGATAGCCGCCCCAATGTGGTGGTTTCGGGACCGTTGTTCCTTCTGGCCATTTCTCAGATGCGCCAACGAAACGTTGCTCCAACTCTTCACGTGATGCAAGCGGAGCTGATTGCGCGCTCGCCCATGCACCGATCTGGCTCGACCAAGGCCGCGTTGCAAAGTAATCCGCAGACTCGTCTTCACTGATTTTTTCTGCAATTCCACTAATGGAAACTTGTCGTTCCATCGCATACCAAGGAAATAAAAGTGATACTTGCGAATTTACTTCAATCGCCTGGGCTTTACGGGACGAATAATTGGTAAAGAATGTAAATCCGCCTTCAGAGACATCTTTTAATAAAACAGTACGAGTTGAAATATGTTCGTTATCTCCCAAGGTCGAAAGGACCATCGCATTTGCTTCGACGATAAATGCATTTTCAGATGATTCTTTCAACCAATTTGAAAAAGCAGCGAAGGGATCGGCGGGTAAAGATTCGAGCCCCACCTCGCCGTAAGAACGGCGCATGGCGCGGATGGCTTCACGGTCGAGATCGCTCATAGATGTAT
>WLQO01000023.1 GCA_009698295.1 Actinomycetota bacterium
ATGACAGCCAAGCGCATGCTTGGTCTTAAGTAAGGAGTGTGAATTAAATGAGAGTAAAACGTGGAGTTCACGCTGCTAAGAAGCGTCGCACAACCCTCGAACGCGCAAGTGGTTACCGTGGGCAACGTTCCCGTCTTTTCACAAAGGCTAAGGAACAAGTTACTCACTCAATGGTTTATGCCTTTAACGATCGTAAAGATAAGAAAGGTGATTTCCGTCAACTTTGGATCCAGCGCATCAATGCCGCTGCTCGCGAAAACGGAATGACCTACAACCGCTTCATCCAAGGCCTAAAGGCTGCAGGTGTAGAAGTTGATCGTCGCGTACTTTCAGATATTGCAACGAACGACCCAGCGACGTTTAAAACGCTAGTTGATGTAGCGCGCAAGAACCTCGTCAGCGCTTAATTAAATTCTGCTGACAACTTAGATGATCGAGAGCCTTCACTCGCCGCATATCGCGCGGGTGAAGGCTCTTATCTCTTCTCGAGGAAATAAAGAACGCGCAGCTCATGGCGAGTTCATCGCTGAAGGCCTGCAATGTGCCCGCGAAGCTTTCACCACAACACAAGGTCCTAGCGTTAAGACTGTCTACCTAACCGAAAGCGGCCAATCGCGCATCGAACAAGCCGGCTTAGATATTTCGAAAGCGGAAGTCGTTATGGTGAGTGAACCCGTGATGGCGGCTATGTCATCGACGATCACTCCACAAGGAATTATCTCAATCTGTTCTGTTTCCGATTCTGATTTCGCCAACTTAAAGGCATCGGGAAAGTCGCGATTTATCTATCTCCACGAGATTCAAGATCCCGGAAATGCGGGAACGATTTTACGTACCGCTGATGCGATGGGAGTTGACGCGGTTATAGTCTCACCAGGAAGCGTTGACATGTATTCGCCAAAAGTTGTTCGAGCTACTGCGGGATCGCTGTGGCACGTTCCGCTCTTTACCGGAGTAACTCTTGCTCAAATAACAGAGCAACTTCCATCTGTTAAAAAAATTGCGCTAAGCGCACAGGGAAGCAACTCTCTTTTGGATATAAAGGATCTTCCTGATGTTGTTGCGATATTTGGTAACGAAGCTCGTGGAATCGATGCGTTGATCGGATCAGATGTAATGCAAGTAAGTATCCCGATGACAGGCAATGCCGAAAGCCTAAATCTCGCTGCCGCCGCCGCGATTGTGATCTTTCACCTCTCGCATAAGTGATCAAATATCCCTCATAGTTGTAGACGAGCAGGTTAGAATTCCCGCATGAATCCCGCAGATATTAAGCGTTGGATCGCTGCTGCAGAAGCGGCTTTCGCATCCGCTAAGGATCTCGAAGAGCTAAAAATTGCTCGACTTGCCCACCTTGGAGATAAAGCAGATATCTCTCTGGCTAATCGAGCCTTGGGATCGATGCCCGCTGATGAGAAAGCTAGTGCAGGCAAGATTATCGGCGAAGGTAAGGCTGCAATAACTGCAGCGCTGCAAAGTGCAACTTTAAAACTAGAAGCTGAACGCGATTCAAAAGTTTTGCTGGAAGAAGTCGTTGATATAACTCTTCCTGTCGATCGTGCACATCGAGGCGGTTTACATCCAATTTCAATTATAAAAAATGAAATTAGCGATTTCTTCATTGAACAGGGATATAGCGTAGAAGAAGGACCCGAACTAGAATCGGGATGGCTCAACTTCGATGCGCTCAATATTCCAGCTGATCACCCAGCTCGTACAATGCAAGATACTTTCTACATCGAACCGGTTGACTCTGGAATGGTCTTGCGCACTCAGACATCACCAGTGCAGATTCGTTCAATGTTGGAGCACAAACCACCTATCTACATGATCTGCCCAGGTCGCACCTTTCGTGCAGATGAGTTAGATGCCACTCACAGCCCAGTCTTTCATCAAGTAGAAGGTTTGGTGGTTGATAAGGGCATAACTATGGCTCACTTAAAGGGCACTCTCGATAACTTTGCACAAGCGATGTTCGGTTCAGAAGTAACAACACGTTTGCGACCATCGTTCTTCCCGTTTACTGAACCAAGTGCAGAAGTTGATATTTTCTTTAATGGTCGTTGGATCGAGTGGGGCGGTTGCGGGATGGTAAATCCCAAAGTTCTGCAAACGTGTGGGATTGATACAGATGTTTACTCTGGTTTTGCATTTGGCATGGGACTAGAACGAACCTTGATGGTTCGCCATAACGTGAGCGATATGCACGATATCGTCGAAGGTGATTTGCGTTTTACTCGCCAGTTCGGGGTAGGTCTGTAATGCGCGCACCTTTATCTTGGATTCGTGAATTTGTTGAAATTCCAAATAAGATTTCTGCAGAAGAAATCGCTGAGGGTTTAATTCGTGTTGGTTTTGAAGTTGAAGAAATTATCACTTCAGGTGCAGGACTAACCGGTCCGCTTAAATTCGCCAAAGTCTTGTCCATTGAGGAGATAACCGAGTTTAAAAAGCCAATAAGATATGTTGGTTTGGATTGCGGCGAAAAGGAAGTTCGTTATGTAATTTGTGGCGCCACAAATTTCGCCATTGGCGATTTAGTTGTGGCGGCTCTTCCAGGTGCAGTGCTACCCGGCGATTTCAAAATAGCAGCCCGCGAGACATACGGTAAGACTTCCAACGGCATGATTTGTTCTTCACGCGAGCTAGGACTTGGCGAAGATCACTCAGGTATTATGGTCTTTGCCGAAGGCGACGTTGCGATAGGCAGCGATGCGATTGACGGCCTTGAAATAAATGACACTATCTTCGACATTGCAGTAAATCCAGATCGTGGTTACGCCCTAAGTATCCGAGGGATAGCGCGCGAAGTAGCCGGTTCACTTGGTTTGAAATTCACTGACCCTGTAGATGCTCTACGCGGACTTAACTTTCCAGACACCGGCGCTGGAGTGACAGCAAAGATTGCAGATCCCGAAACCGCGTCAGTTTTTTATCTACGGACACTTTCTAATTTTGATCCATCAGCAAGAACTCCAATGTGGATGCGTCAACGAATCGAAAAGTTGGGCATGCGTTCCATCTCTCTTGTAGTTGATATAACCAATTATGTGATGCTTGAATTGGGCCAACCGTTGCACGCTTTCGATAGGGCGAAGATTTCCGGCGGTCTCACAATTAAACGGGCAGGTAAAGCGCAACCTTTCACAACATTGGATGGTCAAGTGCGCCAGTTAGATCCTGATGATCTGATGGTCTGCGACGATAAAGTACCGCTTGCACTCGCCGGCACCATGGGCGGCCAATCATCTGAGATTTCAGAAAGCACCACTGATATCGCTTTAGAAGCAGTGCGCTTTGATCCGGTCTGTATTGCAAAAAATTCACGTCGCCACAAACTTTCTTCTGAAGCATCTCGCCGTCTAGAAAGAAGCGTTGATCCGTCGTTAGCGGAGTTTGCTTCGGCGCGTTTCGTTCAACTTCTGACTGCGCATAGTTCTGCAAAACATGTTGCAACAGTTGTTGCAGGAGAACCAAGATACGTCCCAGTTATAAAGTTGGATCCAACTTTTATTCCAAAACTCCTCGGGCTAGATATTCCCAGCACGGAAATTGCTACAAACTTGCGCACAATTGGCTGTGATGTCGATGAGAAGACTTTTACAGTGGATCCACCTTCGTGGCGCCTTGATCTACTAACTCCGACGGATTTAGCGGAAGAAGTAGCCCGCATGATCGGCTACGACAAGATTCCTTCGATTCTGCCGCCGCGCCCAAATCACGCGAGCCTGACGCCAACCCAAAAACGTCGCCGTGCCATCTCATCAATGTTGGCCGCACGCGGACTTGCTGAAGTGCAAACATTCCCATTTACCAATCAAGAGACGATTGAACAGATGGGCTTTGTCGGCGAACGCGCAGCGACTTACCGAATTGCCAATCCAATGTCAGATGAACTTCCATTAATGCGCGTTCATTTAGTGCCAGGTTTAATTGAGGTCGCAGCACGTAATATCAGTCGCGGCGCAAAAGATTTTGCGATCTTCGAAATGGGTTCAATATTTAGAAGTTCACAGAAGTTAACCCCTGCTATTTCACCTGTAATTGGATCTCGACCGGATGCGAAAACGATCGCCGCTATTTATGCCAGCGTGCCACCGCAAGCATTTCATGTTGCTGGTTTACTAGTCGGAAAAAGCGAGGGGGAAAATTGGCAAGGTAAGGCGCGTGCATATACCTGGCAAGATGCAATTGCCTACGCGCAGGATATTTTGCGGCTATGCAATCTAGAGTGGACCATCAAACGTTCCGACTTTGCGCCATGGCATCCTGGACGATGTGCGGAATTAATCGTTGACGGTAAGGCGGTTGCTCATGCTGGTGAAATTCATCCGCGGATCATCGCCAAATATGGATTACCGGAACGAAGCGTTGCATTTGCAGTTGGGCTCAGTGCGCTGCCTGATTCAGATATTGTGCGTCCATCTCGCGTAGGCACGATGCCAGCTGCTGTACAGGATGTGGCGCTAATTGTTGATGCAAATGTTTCTGCAGCAGAAGTCGCAACCGCCTTACGTAAAGGCGCTGGTGATCTGCTCGAATCTATTACCCTCTTTGATCGATACGACAAGATCGGAGATGGCAAGATCTCTTTAGCCTTTACTCTCACTTTCCGTGCGCTAGATCGCACCCTGACCGGCCCAGAAGTCGCTGCGATGCGCGAGGCGGCAGTTACCTCCGCCCAGAAGGCCACTGGAGCGGTTCTGCGCACAGGGTAAGGCTGTATAAATATGCAGTTAGTTGCATAATTATGCTACATTGCATCTATGAAAATCGGGGTTATTGGTGCAAGTGGCTATGCAGGTGGAGAGTTGTTACGCCTATTGGCTAGCCACCCCGAATTCGAAGTTTGTACAGTCACAGCTCATTCCAACGCTGGCGAATTGATTACTTCAGTACATCCTCATCTAAGTAGTTACTCAGGTAGAAGCTTTAGCGCGTTCAACGCAAAGGGTTTTGATTGTTGTGAGCTGATCTTTCTGGCGTTGCCACATGGCGAGAGCGCAAAGGTTATTTCGGAGCTTCATTGTGACGCCAAGATCGTAGATTTAGGCGCCGATTATCGTCTGGAAGATAGCGCGAAATGGAGTAAGTATTACGGCGGAAGTCATGCTGGTACATGGACTTATGGCGCTCCTGAATTGCCCGGAGCACGTGCGCTAATAGCTAAGTCACAGAAAGTTGCAAATCCTGGTTGCTACGCAACCGCCATTGCTCTCGCCATTGCACCGGCTGCAAATATTGCAAATACCGAAGATGTAGTCGTCGTTGCCGCATCTGGTACTACAGGCGCGGGACGGAGCGCAAAGATTAATCTACTTGCAAGTGAAGTTATGGGAAGTCTTACTTCATATAAATTTGGGGGAGTGCATCAGCACACTCCTGAAATTGAAGAAGCAATTACTCGCTCCACCGGAAAACCCGCCAAGATCTCTTTTACTCCAATTTTGGCACCTATGCCTCGTGGCATTCTTGCAACCATAACGATGAAACTGCACGCTAATGTAACAAGCGAGCAAGCGCGGGATGCTTACCTAAAAGCTTATGCGGAAGAAGAGTTTGTAGAAATCCTTCCTATTGGCCAAATGCCAAAGACTTCTTCAGTTCTCGGAAGTAATTTTGTAGCGATGCAATTAGCCGTTGATGAACACACCAACCGTTTAATAGTAAGCGTGGCCATTGATAATCTAGTCAAGGGCGCCGCCGGGCAAGCGATTCAAAATGCAAATATTATTTGCGGATTCAACGAGAATTTGGGTTTAACTTCTCAGGGTATTGGCGCATGAAATTACCAAATGGGTTTACTGCCGCTTCGTGCGCGGCTGGACTCAAGAGCTCGGGAGCACTTGATCTAACTCTGATTGTAAATAACGGTCCTAAATTCGATGCCGCCGCCGTATATACATCCAATCAAGTAGTCGCAGCGCCGGTTATCTGGAGTAAGCAAGTAACGAAAGAGAAGATTGTTAGAGCGGCAATTCTTAACTCTGGGGGAGCCAACGCATGTACGGGGCCGCAAGGTTTTGCAGATACCCACCAAACAGCAGAATACGTTGGGCAATTACTTGGCATTTCTTCGGGTGAAGTAGTTGTCTGTTCAACGGGCTTAATCGGTGAACTCTTACCTATGCCTAAGATTCTTAGCGGAATAGATCGCATAACAAGCGAGTTGTCCCAAGATTCTTTATCCGAAGTTGCGCAAGCAATTATGACAACAGATAGCGTCTCAAAGATAGCTAAATTCAAGGATGCCAAATTCGAAGTTGCAGGCGTTGCAAAAGGTGCCGGAATGCTTGCGCCCGCATTGGCAACGATGTTATCTGTGATCATGACTGATGCAGTATTGCCTGCTGATGCGCAGGAGATCTTTGAGCGAGTATGTGACCGTACCTACAACCGTATCGATTCGGATGGTTGTACTTCGACTAATGACACTGTGCTGCTGATGGGTTCAGGTGCAAGTAGCTATGCTCCTGGTTCTGCAGAATTTGAAGATGCCTTAATGCAAGTTTGTGGATCCTTGTCTCAACAACTGATCGCCGATGCTGAAGGTTCGACTAAGACGGTAGCAATAAGCGTTGTTGGGGCCGTGAGCGAAGATGATGCCGTCCAAGCGGCACGCGCCTGTGCGCGAAACAATTTACTTAAGTGTGCGATCTTCGGCGGCGACCCTAACTGGGGGAGAGTTCTTGCAGCGGTGGGTACGGCGCGAGTGGCGCTAAATCCTTTAGATATCGATGTAACTTTAAATGGAATTGAAGTAGCTAAAGCCAGCGCACCATTTGCCGATCGCAATCTGGTCTCATTTACCGATCGCCTTGTGACTATCGAAATCAATCTAAAAGTTGGTGATGCAAGTGCAACGGTATTTACTAATGATTTATCACATGGATATGTTGAAGAGAATTCTGCGTACGCCACATGATCGTCGTTAAATTCGGTGGACATGCTATGAAAGATGAGAATGGCGCTTTTGCAAAAGCTATAGCCCTGGCTCAACACGAAGGTCTTGCTTTGGTAATCGTGCATGGCGGCGGCCCACAAATCGACGATGCTCTTAAAGCGGAAGAGATCACTTCAGAATTTATAGGTGGATTTCGTGTCACCACCCCTGAAATCTTTGAAGTAGTTGAACGCGTACTCGTTGACGAGGTTGGTCCAGGCGTGGCGAAGTCGCTGCAAAGAGCGGGAGTAAACGCCGTTGCGCTGTCGGGTCGTACGAGTGAATCTCTGATTGCGCAGCCGCTGCGGAAGTTAGTAGATGGCACTCCAGCGGATTTAGGTTTGGTCGGAGTTATCACGGCGGTGAATCCGCAAGCGATCAAAAATGCGCTGAAAGGTGGCCAGGTTCCAGTTATTTCACCAGTCGCTATCGACGAAAATTTTAAAGCTGGTTTAAATGTAAATGCAGATCTTGCAGCAGCGGCAATTGCGGGAGCCTTAGATGCGCAATCTTTGATTATCATGACAGACGTCGCCGGAATTTATCGTTCCTGGCCAGATACTTCATCGTTGATCACGGAGATTGCTGCTGAAGAACTGGATTCGATCAAAGGAACTTTTTCTGAAGGAATGGCTCCCAAGGTGCAAGCCTGTCTTGATGCCATTAAGGGCGGCGCAAATGCTGTAAGAATTATCGATGGAACCGATCCATCCGCCTTCGCTGCCGCGTTGGATAATCGTGGGGGAACGTTGGTGACGAAGTGAGTTTATCTAAGAAGCGCGCTATTAACTGGACTGATGTGATGCAAAATAATTACGGTGAACCCAAGATCACTCTGCATTCAGGTAAAGGTCTAATAGTTACCGATGTCGACGGAAAAAAGTATCTAGATTTTCTCGGTGGAATTGCCACCAATGTCTTGGGTCATGCCCACCCTGTAATCGTCCGCGCCGTTTCAAAACAGGTAGCAACGCTCGGACATGTAAGTAATTTTTATAGCCATCCATCGGGAGTCGCCCTAGCCGAAAAATTGCAGGAGTTAACTGGTGATAACACTGCGCGAGTTTTCTTCTGCAACTCAGGTGCAGAAGCCAATGAAGCAGCGCTGAAGTTGTCGCGCAAAACTGGCCGTTCCAAGATTGTTGCAACCAAAGGTGCATTTCATGGCCGCACAATGGGAGCGCTATCGCTGACTGGCCAACCAAGTAAACGTAATCCATTTAAACCGCTCTTGAAAAAAATCAAACATGTCACTTTCGGCGATATCAGCGAGATGCGCAAAGCAGTGAATAGTAAGACAGCGATGGTTATCGTGGAACCGATTATGGGAGAAGCTGGAGTTGTAGTTCCGCCCCTTGGTTATCTTAAAGAGTTGCGCACTCTTTGTAGTGAAAATGGAGTTCTCTTGGTCTTTGATTGTGTACAAACTGGTATGGGTCGTACCGGAACTTGGTTCGGATTTGAAGATGAGAAAATTAGACCTGATGTAATTACGTTGGCAAAAGGTTTAGGTGGAGGATTGCCGCTCGGAGCGATGATTACGCTAGGAAGCAATTCGCCACGGTTTGAACCAGGAGAACATGGAACTACTTTCGGTGGCAACCCAGTTGCAACAGCTGCCGGTCTTGCGGCAATTGAATATTTGGCGAAAAACCGCATCCTCGCTTCGGTAAAGAGTTACGAGAAGCGCTTAAAAATAAAGTTAGGTGCGATAAGGGGAGTTTCGGAAGTTCGCGGACGTGGCCTGCTCTTGGGCATCGGATTAGACGGTAGCTATGCGAAAGCTTTAGCGAGCAAGCTAGCCGATCGTGGAGTATTAGTTAATGCACCAAATGAGGAAACAATTCGTATCGCTCCAGCACTTATTGTTTCTACGTTACAGATCGATAAGTTCATCAATGTCTTTTCTCAATGCATGCAGGAGGTAGAACGTGGCTAAAGTACTTAACTCATCGTCGGTTTCAGCGCGTCGTTCGAAGGCGATCTCTTTAATCAAAGCTGGCGTTGTTCACTCCCAATCTGATCTAGTAAAACTTCTGAAGAAAGCGGGATTTGCTGTAACGCAAGCAACTGCTAGCCGTGATCTAGAAGAAGTCGGAGCGGTTCGTTCTCGAAATGAGTTCGGCGAATTGATCTATCAAATTGGTGCAACATCAGATGGCGCTATTTCTAAATCAATGCCCCTGCCGGCCGATCTAATTCTCTCGGTTGAAGCATCTGGGAATTTAGCGGTTGTCCGCACTCCGCCAGGTGGCGCACAGTTTTTAGCAAGTTCTTTAGATAACTCAGGGATAAAGAACATCATTGGAACTATTGCAGGTGACGACACGGTCTTAGTTATCGCTAAGAAGTCCAACGGTGGGGCAGATTTAGCGAAAGAATTGCTCTCATACGGAAGATCAGCAAGCAAGAGAATGGGTAGAAAATAATGGCGCTTTGGGGTGGGAGATTTTCTGATGCGCCAACTGATTCGGTATTCGCCCTGTCTAGGAGTATTCACTTTGATTGGCGCCTGGCACCTTATGACTTGCGTTCATCACTTGCTCACTTACGGGTTCTACAAAGTTCAGGTTTATTGAAGGCAGATGTCGCATCGAAGATTGAAGCCGCTTTACGTGAATTGATTTCCGAAGTTGCATCTGGAAAGTTCGAACCCGCAGCTGGCGATGAAGATGTACATAGCGCGCTAGAGCGCGGACTGACCGAGAAATTAGGTGAAGTTGGCGGTTCTTTACGGGCCGGACGCTCTCGCAACGATCAAGTTGCAACAGATCTAAAACTCTTTGCGATCGACCATATGTTGGATATCGCACAGCAAATCGTCAATTTGCAAGAGGCGTTGATTTCAAAGGCACAGGAATATAGCGATGCACCGGCACCTGGATTTACTCATATGCAACATGCGCAACCAATTTTATTTGGGCACGAGATCGCCAAGCACGTCCATGCCTTTGCTCGCGATATCGACCGCATTTCAGATTGGTTAAATCGCACATCGGTTAGCCCACTGGGTTCGGGTGCACTTGCTGGATCCGGTCTTGGGCTAATGCCCGAAGTAACTGCGCAAGATTTAGGTTTCGCGCGCGCATCGGCAAATAGCATCGATGGAGTTTCTGATCGCGATTTCGTGGCGGAAGCGCTTTTTATCATTTCTATGATCGGAGTACATCTCTCTAGAATTGGCGAAGAATGGTGTATTTGGGCAACTACTGAATTTGGATGGGCGAAAGTTGCAGATGCATATTCGACTGGTTCATCGATAATGCCGCAGAAGAAGAATCCAGATATGGCAGAACTCGCACGAGGTAAAGCTGGCCGCCTTATCGGAAATCTAACTGGAGTTCTTGCCATGCTGAAGGGACTTCCTTTTGCTTACAATCGTGATTTACAAGAAGATAAAGAACCGCTCTTTGATTCGATCGATACTTTGCGTTTAGTTCTTCCAGCTGTCACGGGAATGATTGCGACAACTAACTTCGATCGAGAGAAGATGCTGGCCGCTGCTCCACAAGGTTTTTCATTAGCAACTGAAGTTGCTGACTTTCTAGTTCGATCTGGTGTTCCATTTGCCACCGCCCACGATGCTGCAGGAAAATGCGTTGCAATTTGCGAAGCTAAAGGCGTGCAACTTCATGAACTTAGCGACGCTGATTTCTCTGGGGTTCATACATTGCTGACACCCGAAATACGTTCATCGCTTACTGTTGCAGGCGCTATCGCATCGCGTACAACCATTGGCGCTACTGGTGGTTCTGCCTTGTCCAAACAATTAACTGATGCCGCCGCCGAAACCAAGGCGCTAAAGGTGAAAATATCCACCCAGATCACCGCCTTTTCCGAGATGATGGGGCAATGAAACCTGCGATGGCGCCACAATCGAAAGTGTTAATAGATGACCTGAAATGGCGCGGCTTATTTTCGCAATCAACTGATGAAGCAGCACTTATCTCAGCCCTATCAAAGCCGACTACTTTGTATATTGGATTTGATCCAACCGCTCCAAGCCTGCACGTTGGAAACCTAGTTGTTCTCCTTGCCCTGCGCCGCTTTCAACTGGCCGGCCATATCCCGATTGCACTTGTTGGGGGAGCAACGGGACTGATCGGTGATCCCAGCGGCAAAAGCGAAGAACGCACACTTAACACCACTGATGTTGTTGCGGCATGGGTTGAACGCATCCGCCTTCAGGTATCTAAATACTTAGATTTCGACGCGAAAGAGAATGCGGCAATTGTTGCCAATAACTTAGATTGGACTGCGCCACTTTCTGCGATTGAATTTATGCGAGATATCGGTAAACACTTTAGCGTCAATCAGATGCTTGCTAAGGACTCGGTATCTTCTCGTTTGGAAGCTGGTGGAATTTCTTACACAGAATTTTCGTATCAAGTTTTACAATCTCTCGATTTTCTAGAACTATTTCGTCGCTATAACTGCACATTACAACTTGGTGGTTCTGACCAGTGGGGAAATATTGTTGCTGGTTTAGATCTGATCCGTCGCGTCGAAAGCGGAAGCGGTCACGCACTAACAATTCCGTTACTAGCAAAGGCCGACGGTAGTAAATTTGGAAAGACTGCCGGGGGAGCGATTTGGCTAGATCCGGAGATGACATCTCCTTATGCCTTCTTCCAGTATTGGTTAAACACAGATGATAAAGATGTCATTAATTTCTTAAAAGTTTTCTCTTTCAAGTCTAAGAATGAGATCGAAGATCTTGAGAAATCGCATGGTGAAAATCCAGGTGCCCGTGAAGCCCATCGCGCGCTTGCTCGCGAATTAACTTCACTTGTTCACTCCGAGGATATTTGCAATCGCGTAGAAGCTGCAGCACGGGCGTTATTTGGCCAAGGCGATCTCGCTGAATTAGATGAAGCGACCCTGGCATCAGCACTTGCTGAACTTCCAAGAACCACCGTTAAAAGCGGTGATGCAATTCCTACTTGGGTGGATCTATTAGCGGCGACGGGGGTCGTTGATTCAAAGTCGGCGGCGAGACGGATCGTTAAAGAGGGCGGGGCTTACTTAAATAATTTAAAGATCTCGGGAGAAGATTTTGCACCGCAAAAATCTGACTTTTTATGCGGTAAATATGCGGTTTTACGTAAAGGCAAGCGCGATCTCGCAGCCGTTGAATTGATCTAAAACCCACCCCTGCCAGCGTTTTAGCGTTTTTTACGCATAAATATCGCAATTTTTTGCGTTTTTGCCCTATGACCAATCCCACTGTCGATCGGGTCAAGCCGATTTGACCCTCTCACCCCTGGCGCCTATAGTTACGCTCCTTGCTGTGTGAACGGACGATTTAGGCCGTACAGCATTTACCAGATCTAGCTCTTCCAAAGGCCGGTTTGACCGTGCCCGCGTGCATGGACTAGATTTGGCAGTCTGCCCTGAAAATCGGTCATAAGCCGAAACGCAGTGCGCATCCGTACCTTGAGAACTCAACAGCGTGCCATAAGTCAATGCCAGAGAATGGTATTAATTGCCATTCTCTAAATAAATACTTCAATGAAGTATGTGTAAAACACTGTTTATTCAGTGCTTTGCAATACTCGTTGATTTCCTTTGGTAAAGACAAAATAAACGACAGTTTGTTTGTCTCGTA
>WLQO01000024.1 GCA_009698295.1 Actinomycetota bacterium
ACGCCCTAATTTTAGAAAATTCTCAGATCAAAGTTACAGTTCTACCTAAAATCGGTGCAAAAATATATGAATATTTAGATAAACGCACCGGAAAAGATCTGCTCTTTCATCATCCCCGAGTTGAAGTTCGGCCACCAGTATTTGGTGCCAATGTTGATAATTGGTGGACTGGCGGAATCGATGATGCCTTCCCAACCGGCCAACCGGCCACGGTCAACGGAGAAGAAATACCTTTCCTTGGCGAAGTCTGGTCGATGCCTTGGAAAGTAGAACCGCTTTCTCCAAATTCAATAAAGCTTTCACGAATGGGAGTGATCACTCCATTTCTGTTGGAAAAAACTCTGACGCTAGAACCAGATAGCAATTACCTGCAAGTTGATTACTCTGTTACCAATATTGGAACTACAAGTTTTCCTTACATTTGGGGAATACATCCAGCATTTCCTATCAGCACCGATACACGCCTACATGTTCCGGCAGAAAAATGTTGGTATGTGGATGGAACTGGGCCAATCGGCACGTCAGAGGAATTTAAAAAAGGTGAAAAATTTCAGCAATGGCCCATAAAATCTTTGACAGAAATATCATCCAAAGATCCACTTTCTTGGGAGTACTACTACTTGGCCGACCTCAAAGATGGTTGGCTAGCAGTCACAGATCACGTCAGCGATACGGGTTTTGCAATTACATTTGATAAAGCAGTTTTTCCCAATATCCATATCTGGATGGTCAATGGAGGATGGCGCGGCATTCGAACCATTGCAGTTGAACCTTGGACTGCGATGCCGGCAGGGCTAGATCATGCAATAACTGCAGGTACAGCAGGGCAATTACAAGTAGGTCAGACAATTTCAACTCAAGTAAAAATGATCGTCTTTACCCCACCCACTCATATAAATGGATTCACAGAAAATGGAGAAGTAAAATGAATTTCCAAGGAAAATCAGTCATTATCACAGGAGTATCTTCAGGCTTAGGACATGCTTTGGCAATCGAGTTTTCAAGTGCCAATGCAACGGTCTTTGGGTGCGATGTTAATGATGAAGCCGGAAGAGCGAATATGGAAGCTCTCGGTGCAACCTATTTTCATGTAGACGTATCAAAAGAAAATGAAGTCGAAGAGCTGATAGCAAAAGTCGTTGCTAAGCATGGAAAACTCGATGTCATGGTCAACAACGCTGCAGTCTCTGTTAGCGAAGAGATGATAAATACCAAGGAAGTTGACCTTGATCGGATATTGGCCGTAAATCTGAAAGGACCATTTTTTGGAACAAAGCATGCAGTGAAGGCGATGCTAAAAACTAATGGGGGAGCGATCGTAAATGTTGCTTCTATCCTGGGCCTAGTTGCCGATGGAATGCTTGCCGCTTACTGTGCTGCGAAAGGTGGAGTCCTTGGACTAACTCGCGCTGCTGCTGTGCAATACGGTGATCGCGGAATTCGTGTGAATGCAATCTGCCCTGGAGATATAGATACTCCGCTGGTTGCTGAGTATTTCGATATGTTTGATGATCCCAAAGCCGCGCGCGCAAAGATTGAAAATGAATATCCGATGAAGCGCATTGCTGCGCCAAAAGAAATTGCGCAATCAGTCATGTTCTTGGCCTCGCCATATTCTTCTTATATGACCGGCCAGCAATTAGTCGTTGATGGCGGACTAACCGTTTCTTGCTATTAGAGATTTAAAACAGAGGAGAAAATTATGATGAAAATATTTGCAAGCGACCTTGATCATCCAGAAGGCCTGGCTTGGTCGCCATCAGGATGGCTTGCCGCTGGGGGAGAAGCGGGACAGGTTTATCGGATAAACCCTGCAACAGGTGAAGCTACTGAAATAGCGAATACCGGAGGATTTATTCTCGGTATGGCATTTGATGGGGAAGAAAATCTTTACTTATGTGACATGGGTAGAAATGCAGTCTTGCGGTTAGATACCAAGACAGGACTTATAAGTGATTTAACAACCGGCAAAGTTGGCCGAGAGCTCAAGTCACCTAATTTTCCAGTTTTTCATTCTGATGGAAGACTCTTCTTCTCTGAATCAGGTGATTGGGGCGCAAGGAATGGTTCAATTTTCTGCATCCATCCAAATGGTGAAGTCACTCTTGAAAGCGAACTAGCGCCGGCATTTACCAATGGTCTTGCGATCGATCCAACAGAGAAGTACCTATACGTTGTTGAATCTGAAAACCCGCAAATTTCTCGGTGCGCTATCTCTGCGAATTCATTGAGCGCGCCAGAAGTTGTTGTAAAGATGCCAATGACTGTTCCTGATGGGCTAGTTTTTACAAAAAGCGGTGATCTTATTATTTGCTGCTATCGCCCAGATGCAGTTTACATTTGGAATGGCGCTCAACTTGAAGAGATCATTAACGATTGGGCTGGAATAACTTTGGCAGCACCAACTAATGCCGCCTTTATTGGGCAGGATGTTGACAGGTTTATTACTGCAAACTTAGCCGGGAGATACCTTGCAGAACTAACGGTGCCTCATAAAGGCGCCGCGCTTAAGTATCCCTCACGTTGACTTAAGCGTTATGTAGTTCAGTTGCCGCCTCAACTATCTTAGAAACGGTAGGGATTAAGGCGCTCTGCAAAATGGGAGAAGCTGGAATCCGAGAATCCGGAGTCGCTAATCGCATAATTGGAGCCTTCAAAGTCGCAAAGTGCGTCTCTCCTATTCGAGCAGAAATTTCAGCACCGAACCCACCAGTGCGGTTTGCTTCATGAACGATGAGCAATTTTCTGCCGGAACTCTTCACTAATTCTGCGATAGCGCTTTCATCAAGAGGATTTAGCCATCTCAGATCCAATACTGATGCGTGAATTCCTTGCGCTTCTAGAGCCTCAGCTGCTTCTAAGACCATCGGCACGTTCTTACCCCAAGTGACAATTGCCAAGTCAGTGCCTTGCTTACGCGTACGCGATCCGCCGACTTGTTCTCTTGGCGCAGAAGTATCTAGATAGCTTTTAACTAAATACAGTGATCGTGATTCAATAATTATTACTGGATCAGGATCGGCAACAGCAGCACGTAACATTTGATAGGCATCATGACCGTTGGAAGGTAAGCCAACTTTAATTCCAGGAATATGAGCGAGTATCGCTTCAAGGCTCTGCGTATGTTGCGCACAAGAACCTGGAGTCGCACCTTGCTGCATCCGGATAACCATTGGTGCATGTTGCTTGCCGCGCGATATAAATCGAACATTTGCTGTTTGATTTACGATTTGATCAAATGCAACAAGCATAAAGTCAATCCACATGATTTCTACGATTGGTTTCATCCCACCGATACTTGATCCGGTGGCAGCGCCTAAAATTGCCGCCTCTGAAATTGGCGTATCAAAAATCCGCTCGCCATACTTTTTTCGAAGGTTTCTGGTAACGCCAAATGTGCCACCTGCTGTTGCGATATCTTCTCCAAAGAGAACTACTTCAGGGCGTTCTTCCATCTCTTCATGGAGTGCGCGATTAACGGCTAGCCCATAAGCAACTTCTTCGCCTGAAGTTGGAAGAGGAGATAGTTCGTTCCATTTACTTGAGGCGAGCACATGCCCCAAAGCATCTTTTGGCTCCGGGAATGCTGAATTTAAAGAGAACTCTTTCTCGCTTGCAACAAATGCTTCTACTGCGATTTCTAAATCAGCAATAAGTGACTCAGAATGTGAAAGCACGAGCTGTGCACGTAATCTTGCAAGTGGATCTCGAGCAAGTGCTGCTTCACGATCGGCTTGAGTTCGATATAACTCAAGATCTAAGTTGTAATGGCCCAAAATACGAGGAACAGTTATCTCCAGGAATGTAGGTCCTTCACCATTACGTGCGCGGGCGACTGCTGCCTGCGCGCTAGAAAAGACCTGAGCTAAATCTCCGCCATCGACTAATTCGGCAGCGATTCCATATCCAGCAGCCCGTTGCCACAGCGCAGCATTAGGTACTGTTTCGGAAATCGGTGTCATTTCAGACCAAGTATTGTTTTCACAAATAAAAATAACGGGAAGTTTTCTGGCGATTGCAAAGACCATAGCTTCGTGTGATGCTCCTTGATTCGTTGCACCATCACCAAAAGAGACGGCGACTACGCCGCCTTCGCCGAGATATTGCTGACTCATTGCAACTCCGTTAGCGATTGGTAATCCGCCACCAACGATGCTGTTCTCTCCAATAAATCCATATTCAGGTGCGACTAAGTAAGCAGAACCTGCGCGAGCACCGTTGATGCCATTGCTTCGTCCCAAAATTTCAGAGAAGAGTGCGCGAAGTGGTAGCCCTGATGCCAGAGCCCAACCATGTCCTCTATATGTGGCCATGGCGCGGTCTTTATCTAACATGGCGGCAATTACGCCAACTGGAGCCGACTCTTGCCCAACACAAACGTGAACAGATCCCGCAATTAAATCAGCACGACGTAAATCTAAAACTGCCTCTTCCGTGCGTCGAATCATAAACATTTTTCTATACATGCCTAAGAGATCGTTTCCACGAACTGGCTTATCAAATTCCTGCGAGATGTGTTCTACCTGTGTGCTCACGAGATTTTGGCCTTTCCTTAGTTTTTCTTCGTAAGAGCGGAGGTGTTACCTGGATTTAAATCAATCGATAGACCACCATCGACATTTAAGACTTGTCCGGTCATGTAAGAAGAAGCCTTTGTGCCAAGGAAGAACATAACTTCCGCAATTTCTTCTGGAGTCGCAAATCTCTTTAAACTGATTCGATTACCAAGAACTTCTTGCGAAACTAGTCCATTCTTTAGATCTTTTTGAACTAAATCTGTCATCACATATCCGGGAGCTACGGCATTCACTCGGATTCCGTATTCAGCCCATTCAGTTGCAAGGGAACGACCAAAGCCTTCAATTCCAGCCTTTGCGGCGCAGTATGAGGCACGAATTGGCATACCTAAGCGACCGGCAATTGATGAGACATTTACTATTGCTGCCCCGTTAGCTGCTCTTAGATAAGGGAAAGCTGCACGTGAGCAACGAAAAGTTCCACCTAGATGGATATCAATAAGTTGTTGCCAATCAGCGGTTGCAATATCTTGAGTCGGTCCCTGATTTGTAATTCCTGCGTTGTTAATCAGCAGATCAATTTTGCCGTGCTTTTCTCCGACTAAGCGCATCGCTGTATCTACTGATTTATCATCAGTGACTTGTATCTGCAGTGCAAAGGCGCGCCCCTTGTGGTCACCTAGTGATGCAACGAATTCTTCCGTTCGCTCCAGATTCATATCTGTGAAATAAACCGTGAAACCACCGTTAAGTAAGCGGACTCCGGCAGATGCACCGATTCCTCTGCCAGCTCCAGTGATTACAGCTACTTTGTTTTCTTCGCTCATTTTTTCACTCTCTATTTCTTAGTTGGCGCAGTTGCCCATATGCGTGTGTAATCTTCTTCTTCTGTGTCTGCAAGATCTTTGTAAACCAGCCATTCAGTCGTGACAGTAGATTTAGGATCGTCAATGAAAATAACTGGGCGGCGATTGACTCCAGCATCCTCAACAGGCCAATGTTCTAGATAAAGATTGCAATGTGTGCAATACCAAGGCATCTCTGTCTTTCCCCATGAATAAGGTTGAGGTGTCTTGACAGTTCCCACGGACATATATGGACCTTCACCTGTTTCAATATCACCGCGGCGTAATACCCCGCCTGTGCCGCAACCAGCAAAAGTCATTCGGAACCGCTTGCCTTCATCAACGACTTTAAATTCGCCTTGACGAGTTGGCCCACCAAAATGCGCACGCATACCTTCGCAGGAAAGTTGAAGTCTTTCTTCGCCGCTAAGCATTTCCCATGTTTTGTAACGCTTCTGCCATATTGTTTCGTAAGGCCCTCTGAGCGCTGAAACCGGCCCATCTGGTCCCTCAACCAGAAGAACCTCAGTCAAAATATCTTGAACAAACTTAACTACTTCATCGCCCATTGTTTTATATACACGACGGGCATGGCTCAAACAGGTATCAAATTGTTCGTCGTTTTTCTGCTCCAAAAAGGCGAGAGCTTCATCAATAAAATCATTACCCACACGCTGGAAGCTTGCCCAAACATGTAGCTCAGGCACTCGAAAAATGTTTTCGTATTTTTCCATGCCTAAAACTTTTTTGGCATGATCCATTAATTGCTTTAGCCAGAGCACCATCATTGAATCAAAGATAAAATCACTTTCTTGGCGCATGTAACGCGCTAACTCATCAGCCTTTGCATAATCTCCACGCTTGACCGCCAGCATGGCTAAGTACTGAGTCGGTATCCCCAATTGATGAGGGGGATCCTGCCGAATTTTACGATCGAAAGATTTCGAAAACTTGACAACATCGTGGACTATTTGATCTTCAGACAGACCAAGTGCACCAAGATCAATCTCTTTCATCTGGTTCTCATTTCCGGAGCGATTTCGAGGATTCACGCAAAAACAATTCTGCGCTTTTTGAAACGGTCTGATATATCTCTTCCTTTGGCTGTTTTTCAATAAGCAAGTTGAGACCTTCTTCGCCTAGGTGCTGAAGTTGCAATCCAACTGTTGTCAAAGTCGGATTCAGAAGTGAAGCAAACTCCAAGTTATTAAATGCAACCATTGATAAATCATCTGGCACGACTACTTTTGCTTTTCGGGCTGCGTTTAGCGCACCGACTGCCATGTTAAATTCTGAGACCACGAGCGCAGTTGCCTTAGGTTTACGCTTTAAAATCTCTTGGAATCCGCGTTGGCCGCCAAGGGCGCTGTACTCTTCTTCAATGATCAAATCAGGGCTAAAAGTTAGTCCAGCTTCGGTAATTGCCTTTTTAAAGGCGTTCTGGCGGCGCTTTCCGGTCTCCATGCTTGATCTACCGGCGATGTTGTAGATTTTCTTGTGCCCCAGTTCCACGAGGTGATCAACCAGCAAACTAATGGCATATTCATCGTCGAGGAACAGAGATCGCTTGACCCCGATGCTTTGGCGGTTTAAGAATAGGTACGGAAAGTTTCGAGCACTGAGATACTCATTAATCTCAGCGGTTTCAGAGGATGAGCCCCCAGCGATTAGCAAGGCATCAACTCTGCCTGAAGCGACGAGATCGATGATGAGTTCTAGAGGAGTTGTTAGTTCGCTATTTGAAGATACAAAGAGCGCAACCTTTTGCTTGAGTGCTGCAATTTCCGCCCCGTGCACGATCTCGGCAAAGGCTGGATTTGAAAAGTTTGGAATAATAAGTCCAACGGCACCGATCTTGCGTGAGCTACGCAATCTCTGCGCTGCGTAATTTGGGCGATACCCGAGTTGCTCAATCGCATCCATTACTCGCTTGCGAGTCTCGGAAGAAACTCGAAGGGTGGGGTCTTCTTTTAGAATCTTAGAAACGACTGCGGCATCGACTTTGGCTAGAGCCGCCACTTGAGAACCGGTTACACGGGAAATCTTCGGAGAATGATTTGTCATTCTGGCCAAGGCCCCCTTCTTCAACAATTGCTGAGAATAGTAATGGCAAAAACTCTTGCGCTAATAGTTGGTCAATCGATAGACTGTAGCGTAAAGGGAGCAAAAATCTTTGTCAAGACTCAACGATCAAACTATCTTTAATCGTTTGTGATCCAATATAACTAATGAGGGGCGGTCGAGGTGTCTGAGATGAGTGAGCAGCCGACGAATCTTTTAGATTGGCTGTATCAGGATAAAGCCGCGGGTGACATATTCTCTCTCAGCGCTACCTATCGGAATTGGATTGCAGTTGAAATTGCACTTGCGCAAAGCCAATGCGCAAAAGGAGTCATTTCAAAAAAAGAACTAGAATTAATTGAGCAACTTAGCCAAGCCGAAATGCCGGATATGGCGAACTTCCGTGAAAGTGCGCTAAATGTTGGGTATCCCATCATTTCTTTACTTACTCACTTAAATAGCCAGCTACATGCTGATGCACGTGGGGTCCTTCATGTAGGCGCTACTACGCAAGATATTATGGATACAGCAGTTGCGCTTCAAGTCCGTCAGGCAGGTTCCCTGCTCCTTACACATGTTGACCAACTTGGCGAGGCGTTAAAAACATTGGTTGTAAAACACGCTGAGACAATCATGCCAGGTCGCACTCACGCCCAGCATGCAGTTCCAACTACCTTTGGGTTAAAATGTGCAATTTACCTTTCTGAAATTGATCGACACCGCACGCGTATTAGAACTTCAGTTTCCGAAGCATCCCGTATCTCTCTTTACGGAGCAGCCGGAACATCGGCTGCGATGGGCATACACTCCAATGAAATTCGCCGGGATATGGCTAAACGGCTTGGTTTAATTGATGAAATCGTGCCTTGGCACGTGAGCCGAGACAGGCTAATAGAAGTATCCAACCATTGTGCAAATCTGTGCGTAACGCTTGTGAGAATGGCTCGGGAAATAATCGACCTATCCCGCAATGAGATAGATGAAGTTTATGAACCTGGTGGTCACCATAAAGGGGCCTCATCGACTATGCCCCAAAAACGCAATCCGGTTATGTCGGAGGCGATCATAGGACTTGGCTTACAAGCGATTGGTCAAGGTCAGATGATGTTCAGGGCTGGCGAATCAGGCCACGAAAGAGCAGCAGGAGAATGGCAACTTGAATGGAAGGCTTTACCTGAAGTATTTATCAACTCAATTACTGCAACTCGCGTTACGGTCGAGATGATCGCCGGCCTCGGAGTTAATGCAGAGAGGATGAGAGAGAATATAAAGATTCACAACGGCTCAATCATGTCAGAGGCTTACATGATAGAACTGAGTAGAAGTCTTGGTCGAGAAAAAGCTCATGATGCTGTCCACGAAGCAAGTAGAATTTCTAGCGCTGAGGATATTTCGCTCGAAGATTCTCTAATTCGAGTTCTTCCGGAAGTTAAAACAATCATCGCTAAGTGGCCACTTTCGGCAACTGATTACATTGGAAACTCAAAGTTAATATGTGCTCAAGTAATTGATCAATGGAATAAAGATTGATCAGAATTTGATCAAGATAAGTCAATAAAATTGATCCAATATTTATAATTGTTCGTAAAAAAACTCTTGACATGGGGAAGCCCTTACACTATTTTCTGATCAAACGATTGACCATATTGATCAATCGAACTAACTTGGAGGCAAAAGGTATGGGTTTATCTCTTATCAAATCGAGCGCATTTCGTCGCGGCTCAATTGTAAGTACCGTTCTTCTTATTTCCGCATCTTTGATCATCCCATTGAGTTCTCCCGCATCAGCGGCAGAGTCATGCACTGACACATTGACCAAGGCGCAAGCGGCATCTTATGTTCGCATGTCGTCTTATCAGCAACCACCTCATGGATGGTTCGATATTAATTCAGGTAAATATCAAGGAATTGACGTTGAAGTTATTGAAGAAGTTCTTAAAGGACTAAATATTAAGGATTGGGATTATGTGACAGCCGACTGGGGCGCAATGATTCCTGGACTTACTGCATGTCGCTGGGACATCATGTCAATCGGTATGACGTACACAAAGCTCAGAAGTGAGAAGGTTCAATTCTCGCTTCCGGTTTATCAATACGGAGTAGCGATGCTGGTAGCAAAAGGCAACCCAAAGAAGATTAAGGGTAAGGCTGACTGGAAAGGCAAGAAAGTTGGAGGCATTATCGGTTCAACTGACGATCAAGTCATTGGTGGCGTAAAGGGAGCAACTTATGTTCCATTCACAAAGTACTCTGACTTGTACCGCGCTTTGTCTACGGGACGCATTGATGCAGGCATGGTCGATGAGTTGCAGGGCGCTTATGACTTCAAACTGCAACCACAGCCAAAGATCACTCTTGTGAAGAACTGGACTGGTAAAGCAGTTGGCATCAGCAGCATCGTGATGCGTTTGGGCGATACGGCCTGGATTACTGCAGTTAACGAACAGTTGAAGATCATGCGTGCAAATGGCAAGTTGAAGGCAATTCTGTTGAAGTACGGAATGCCTGAATCTGCGTACATCACCTGTGATGCTCCAACAAGCTTCACAGCTGACGGTATTGCGCAGTGCCTGTAAGCATTATTACGGTATTTATTTACTTCGTTAAATAGTTTTACCAGTAATAACTAGAGAAGGGTTGGCGAGACCGTGGACAAGATGACGTGGGCAGATCTAATAGATTTTCTGCCTACATTGCTCCATGGTCTCGCTTACTCTCTAGGAATCTCCGCAGTCGTAATAGTTTTTTCAATCATTGCTGGAGTCTGCGTAGCCTTCATGAGGGTTTCACGTTATAGATCAGTTCGTGGTCCAGTTTTAGCGTATGTTGAGTTTATTCGTTGCACTCCAGCGCTAGTTCAACTTTATTATATTTTCTATGTTCTTCCGATCTTTGGTCTGACACTTGAGGCGTTGACTGCTGGAATTGTCGGATTCACAATTATTTACACCGCTTATCTATCCGAAGTTTTCCGAGCAGCGATAAATTCGGTGGCAAAAACCCAGATTGAAGCCGCTATTTCGCTGGGTATGTCCAATCAGCAAGCACGACGCCTTGTCATAATTCCCCAAGCAGCCCGAGTGGCGCTTCCACCGACTGTTAATTACTTGCTTAGCCTTATTAAGGATACTTCCTTACTTTCTATTATTACGATTCAAGAAATTATGTTCCGGGGACTAATTCTTGCTTCACAGACTTTTAAATACTTTACGATCCTCACAGAGGTCGCTTTCCTCTATTTTTGCGTCTGTTTCCCTCTAACAATTCTCGCCCGCCGGCTAGAAGCTAAATTTGAAAGAGAATTGGGATACGGCAAGTCCAATGGAGAAAAGAAGAAGAATTTCTTCGCGGTTGGACCATGGGGGGCATCTAAATCATGAAAAATGAAGCGCTTATCCACGATGGAACAGTTTCATTTAAGGGAGTTTGGAAAGACTTCGGTGGGGTGCCGGTACTTCGAGGCATTGATTTAGATATTGCCTCCGGAGAGATTCTTGCCTTGCTAGGGCAGAGCGGCTCTGGAAAAACTACTCTTTTAAGATGCGTAAATGGATTAGAAGTGATCCAAAAAGGCACCATAGAAGTTGGCGGAGAATTAATTCAAGATTCGGCAAAAGGTAAAAATTCACTCTCCTCAGATATCGCCCAAATTCGACAATCTATTGGAATCGTCTTCCAGCAATTTAATTTATTTCCTCACATGACCGTGATGGAGAATATCTGCGTCGCACAAATCAAAGTCTTAGGGCGTTCTGAGGAGATTGCTCGCGATCGAGCACGAAGCTTGCTAGATCGAGTTGGACTACTTGAGAAAGCAGAGTCGCGTCCTTTGCAACTATCGGGTGGCCAACAGCAGAGAGTTGCAATTGCTCGCACCTTGGCTATGGACCCCCGCGTCCTGCTCCTTGATGAGGTTACATCCTCATTAGATCCACAGATGACTAACGATGTCTTGCGGGTTATTGGGGATGTTGCCAAAGATGGAATAACGCTTATTGTGGTGACTCATGAGATGGGTTTTGCACGACATGTCGCCAATAGAGCGGTTTTCATGCACGAAGGCGTGGTGGCAGAGGATGCTCCCGCAAAAGAGCTTTTTGAAAATCCACAAAATGAAAATACTAAAAAATTCCTAGCAGCTGTCCTTTCTCATCAGTAGCCAATTAAAGGAGATAAATAATGTCCGGTAAGCCACATTTCCCAAACCCATGGCCTGCTCCACAACATTTGTGGGCTGATCCACCTTGGATTCTTTCCGGAACTTCTATTACCGCTTGGTTTGAAGTGGATGCAAAAGCTGTTGCAAATGTTGTCAGCCCTGCATTCAAGAGCCTATCTGGAGAGACCGGCGTTATCACGCGACTTCGCTATTACGACATTAAGTTTGAGCCACGTGATGGAACTCCAGAGTTTAAGAAGAAATTTAGTGGTGGCTTTAAAGAAGCAGTCGTTGCATTTAAAGGAAGCATTGCAGATATCGATGGTGAATTTTCAGCGTTTATGTGGACTGATGACGACACATACATCGGTTGGGGGCGTGAAATATTTGGTTGGCCTCTAATCAGATCTGAATTCACGTTACAAGGCAAGGCATGGGATGCATCTTCAAAGGAACAAACTCAGTGCCGAGTTCAATCCTCTGATTTTGATCTCACTTTGACCATGGATGATGATTCCGCAGTTGAGCAGGCAATTGGCAAAGGTCCTAATTGGTTAACTCCGCGCCGGGTGATTTTTCCTGCGGGGGATGAGCCCGACCGTCATGATCTAAATGTTGTTGTCCCAACAATTATTGAACCTGGCAACTTCTATGTTCATAAAGGCGCGGTGAATTTTGATGTTAAGAGTGGGTCAATTATCGAGGGATTAAATCCTTTAACCACTCCAGTAATCCATCGCCACGCAAACTTCAAAATCTGTGTAGGAGATAACGTGAAAACGGTACAGGGGATTGGCTAGTTTGGCGTAACAAGCGCCACGATCTGCAAGAGATAACTTTGAAAAGGCGCTTTGCCTCTTCGTCTTATAAGATTTGCAGAAATTAACTTAAGAAAAGGATCAACCATGGGCGCTTGTACCTGTACTTACACCAGAGATGAAGAGAAGAACTGCGACGG
>WLQO01000025.1 GCA_009698295.1 Actinomycetota bacterium
TAAAAATTGCGATCTTCGGCCGCCATTACTGCGTTTCGCAAATTTAGCGGAATTTTTGCAAGCGGAAGAATTTCTCGATTCTGCGAACCAATACGGCCGATTTCTTGTCCATTTGAATATTGAATAATTGTGGATTGGCTATTTACATAAGCATTTGGGTCAGGGATTGAAACAGTGAACCAAGCGAAGGCAAAGAGCGTTGAGCCTGCGATAAAGCCAAAGCCGGCTAAGAAAATAGCGGCGCGGAGAAGCTTTCTGCGGATCATTTCTAAAGGTTACCCTTTAACCCAATCATCATCTTCCAAGGTGCGTACCCGACGGGGTGGCTTTCGTTCAGATCCATCACCTAATAGGTAAGAAGCACATAAATGGTTCCATGAGCAATCGCGGCAGACTTCAACGATATAGACCGCGAATTCACCAAACTCTTTCTCCATTTCGTGTAATTCAATTTCAGTCTTAATGCGGCCTGAGAATTGTCCAAGTTGATCACCAAATGTGTAACGCAGTTCAACTAAAGAATCTTTCTTACAGACCGGACATTTACGTGAAGCTTTCTCGCCATGGTATTTAGCAGCGCGCATCAGGTAAGGATCGGCATCACATGCATCCACAACTCCACGAAATAACGCCAACAAGGTGGCTCGCTTATCGAGTGAATAGTCGATGAACGCTCGCTTAGATTTCATAATAGGAGAAGGATAAACCCCTTTTGAGTACTTCGCCCGACTACCCTTTAACTATGAACGTTTGGCAACTCTTAACTGATCGCAAATTTTCGCGGTTGTTACGTGTTCGCTGGACTGGACAGATGACTGATGGGTTATTCCAAAGCGCCCTCGCCTCATTCGTTCTCTTCTCTCCAGAACGCCAAGCAAACGCCTTAAGCGCGGCGTTGGCATTTGCAGTTGTACTTCTTCCTTATTCAATAATTGGACCATTTGTTGGAACGATCCTTGATCGCGTATCCCGACAGCGCGCAATTGCATATTCGAATCTAGCTCGGGCTATAACGCTTGCCTTTATATCTTTTCTTATCTTCGAAGGTAAGACTGGCGTCGAATTAACGATTGTTGTTTTGGTGGCATTTGGTATCAATCGATTAATTCTCGCCGGGCTTTCAGCAGGCATTCCTTTAATGATTGAAAGTAAATCGTTAATTACCGCTAACGCTTTGGCAGTCACTGGTGGTTCGGTTTGGGTTGTTTTAGGTGGCGGTATCGGGTTAGGGCTGCGCCGCTTAATAAATGGCGTGGCAACGGCAGATCACGCAGATGGATACATAATTTTGGCTGGATCAATTGGATATTTAATGGCCGCTTTTTTTGCAGCTACCTTAAAACGAAGAGAAATTGGCCCGTTAGATCACGAGATAAAGAGCGCTAGTTTTTCTCAGGGATTAATTGAGATGCGCGAAGGAATCAAATTTTTACGTAAAAATATCGATACTGCCCGCGGCATAGCTGCTGTCGCTGTACATCGAGGTGGGATTACTGCACTGACGCTAATTGCTCTATTGCTAGAAAGAAATACTTTTCACGATCCAACAGATAGCGAAGCCGGGCTTGCCGGATTAAGTTTTACGCTCACCATCGCCGCTTGTGGGTTCGTAGTCGGCGCTGTGATTGCACCTTATGGCGTCAGTAAAGTTGGAAGACATCGTTGGATGAGATTTGCAATGTCGGCAAGCACTTTGGGTCCTCTTTTTATCGTCTTCACCCGCACTCCTGTGACGCTAGCCTGCGCCGCGTTTGTTACCGCTTTATTTGGGCAGAGTTTAAAAGTTACTAATGATGCTCTGGTGCAATCTAAAATTGATGATATCTACCGTGGTCGCGTTTTCTCTGTTTACGATGTAATAGTTAACGGCGCAATAGTTTCAGGTGCGGTATTTGCAGCGTTGCTTCTTCCAAACACAGGAGATGCCTTCTTGGTTCCGCTGATTGTGGCGGTTGTTTATCTAACTGCAGGAATTCGTTTACTTCGCAGTCGGGTTTTCTTTCCCCCACCAATCAAGTAACTCTTTAGTCGCACGCTCTTGACCCAGCGGTCCATTCTCTAAACGTAATTCCAAGAGAAAATCTAAAGCTTTACCCACAGCAGCAGATGGTTTGATTTGCAGCAACTCCATTACTTGCGCGCCATCCAAGTCGGGGCGGATTTTAGATAGCTCTTCTTGCTCCATCAATTTTTCGATGCGCGCTTCAAGGCTGTCATAAACTTTCGCTAAACGTTCTGCCTTTTTTAGATTACGTGTGGTGCAGTCAGCGCGAGTCAGGACATGCAGATGGATTAATAAATCTCCAGCGTCACGCACATATCTGCGTACTGCAGAATCCGTCCATTCACCATCGCCATACCCATGAAAGCGCAGATGCAGAGCTACTAAAGTTTCAACTTGCTCGATCGTTTCGCCATCAAAACGCAGCGCTTTTAAACGAGATTTGGTTAAGCGCGCACCAACAATTTCGTGATGGTGAAAAGAGACGCCACCGCCTGCAATCAAACTGCGGGTCTTTGGCTTACCGATATCGTGCAATAAAGCTGCCAGGCGAATAATTAAGTTAGGTCCACCTAAGCGATCTTCATGAGCAATCGCCTGTTCCAGAACAGTAATTGAATGTTCGTAAACATCTTTGTGATGGTGATGCTCATCAATTTCTAACCGCAGCTTTGGAATTTCTGGCAGCACGATGTCAGCAAGTCCGGTCTCCACCAAGATTGTTATTCCCAAGCGAGGCCGAGGCGACATTAACAACTTGGTAAATTCATCACGGATACGTTCTGCTGAAATTATGGAAATTCTTCCGGCCATACCTTTCATAGCTTGCAAAACATCTGGTGCAATTTCAAAACCTAATTGGCTGGCAAAGCGCGCAGCGCGCATCATTCGCAGTGGATCATCAGAAAAAGAATTTTCTGCAGTTGTCGGCGTGCGCAATATTTTCTGTGCTAAATCTGCTAAACCGTTATATGGATCTATAAACTCTGGAACTTTGGTAGTTAACTCAAGGGCCATTGCATTGACTGTGAAATCACGTCGTGATAAATCGCCTTCGATATTTTCACCGTACACAACTTCAGGTTTACGACTTGCAGGATCGTAACTTTCGCTGCGATAAGTTGTTACTTCAACTGTGGTGTCACCGCGTTTTCCGGCGACAGTTCCGTATTCAATTCCGGTTTCCCAAATATTTTCTGCCCAAACTTTTAATATCTTCTTCGTATCTTCTGGTTTTGCATTAGTTGTGAAATCTAAATCGTTTCCAAGGCGGCCAAGTAACGCATCGCGTACAGGGCCACCGACTAGTGCGAGTCGAAATCCTTGGGCGGCAAAGCTTTGGGCGAGCGAACTTGCCAGCGGCGCCCGTTCGATGAGTGAGGCGATTGCAACTTCTCCTGCGGCTCCTAATGCACTCGTCACAATAGATAAGGTTAGAGCAGTACCCTTACTCCATGACCCCGGCACCTGGTGCGGGCAGCGAAGGTACGAAGAAGAAGCGCAGGCGTAAGCGCCCCGCACATCGCGCCCCACTTTTAAAAGATTCAACCACCCCTGGCGCAGTTGCGCCTGTGCAAAGCTCTGCAAAACGTCCTAAGCCTGCCCCTAAGAGCTACGCCAAACGAGTTGATGAAGTCTCAGCCGGCGGATTGGTCGTCGATCACAGTGGAAAGAACGGTCTATTAATTGGCCGCATCGATCATAAAGATGCATCTGGGCAGAGAATTTTATGGTCACTGCCGAAAGGGCATATAGAAGAAGGTGAAACTCCCGAACAAGCTGCACTTCGCGAAGTTGCAGAAGAGACCGGTATTGAATCGGCGATCGAAAGATCTCTTGGCGTCATTGATTTCTGGTTTATGGCCGGCGGTAAGCGAATTCATAAAACCGTCCACCATTATCTCTTCCGTGAAACCGGCGGCAAGTTGGCGCCACAAGAGAGTGAAGTTGATGAGGTCGGCTGGTTTCCTTTATCCGAAATTGTGGAACGTTTGGCATATCCCGATGAGAAGAAGTTAATTGCACGTACTGAGGCTGCTGCTGAATTGGATGAGCAATGAAGAGAATTAAACTAGCCTTTTTAACTCTTTTTTTACTCTTTTATTTCTTGCCGCAGGCTAGCGCTGATAAGTCAGTTATTTACTTAGTTAGCAAACCACATCAACTCTTCGATGGAACTTTTAAAGATGATCAACTTGCGACAGATTTATTATCTTCCGGGGTTTTAGGTAAAGCGATTGAGCAAAGTCGAAGTGGTCCACGCACCTGGGTTATAGATGGTGAACTTCTAGATGAAGTTGCAGATATGGCCGATGGTTACAAATTAGAAAATGGCGCACCGCCAATCGGTGTGCTGATTGCAAAAGAGTGGTTATCTCGTTTACAGCTTGTTACATCAGGTGATCAAATAATTGCACTGCCGTATGGAAACCCTGATATTGCTCTAGCAAAGAGAGCTGCGCCAAGTGAACTCCGTTTTTATTATTCATATGGATCCCAGCGAGTTTCATTCCATTTAAATAGGCAAATGTCTGCAGAAAATGGCGCTACATGGAGTACGGGGAGCTCAAAGTTAAGTGCTCCGCTTCGTAAGAAATACACCGCAAACCGTCAGGTGTTGACCGCACTTTCTTCAGTTGTGAGCGCTCCTGAAGTACAAGCACAACGCGCAAAGCTTGCGATTCTTCTCTCTCCATCTTTAAATAAAGATGAGCGACAGTTATTTTCTTATAACGCTAGCGAAGCCGTTGCCGCATCTTTAAATAAGTTACGTATTACTAGCGGTAAATACCAGATTGCATCGGAAACCGGAAAAGTACCCGTAACTGTAATAAATCGGTTTAGCGTTCCGGTTGATATAACTATTAAATTTATGCCGCTTAACTCACGCCTTCAGGTTTCAAATATCGCTACTCTGCAAATTCCTGCAAATTCTCGAACTCAGCTAGCAATGCCTTTTTCAGTGATTGCTCCTGGTGCCACAACTGTCGTCGCACAAATTACCAACAGCAAGGGCGACCGTATTGGTCTCCCGGCAAAACTTGATATTAATATCGCCATTTTCGATTCAAAGGTAACCAGCTTCACAATTGGTGCAGCAGTTCTTTTATTTGTTGCGGCGCTAACCCAAACTATCCGCAGAGTTAGAAGGGGTAGGAAAGAGAAGCAATGACCTGTTTCGCGTCAACTCGTAAAAACTATATAGAAGTGGATACGCTGAGCACATGGTAAAAGATCTTGTAATTGTTGGTTCTGGCCCCGCTGGATATACCGCAGCCATTTACGCAGCGCGCGCTCAATTAAGCCCTGTTGTTTATGAGGGTTCAGTAACAGCAGGTGGTGCGTTAATGAACACCACAGAGGTAGAAAATTTTCCTGGTTTTGTCGATGGCGTAATGGGTCCAGATTTGATGGACAGTATGCGAAAGCAAGCTAAGCGTTTTGGTGCAGAACTGATAACAGACGATGTAGTCGAAATGGATTTGTCGGGCGATATAAAAATTATTAAAGATGGTTCCGGAAATACTGTGCAAGCTAAAGCGGTAATTCTGGCGATGGGTTCAGCGTATAAAGAGATCGGTTTAACGAATGAGAAACGTTTATCGGGTCGTGGCGTTTCTTGGTGTGCAACTTGCGATGGTTTCTTCTTCCGTGATCAAGTTATTGCAGTTGTCGGTGGTGGAGATTCAGCAGTTGAAGAGGCAACTTTCTTAACTAAATTTGCATCGAAAGTTGTTTTGATTCATCGTCGTGATTCGCTGCGCGCTTCAAAAATTATGGCAGAGCGCGCTATTTCAAATCCTAAAATTGAAATGTTATGGAACACCGAAGTAACTGATGTACTCGGCGCAGAAAAAGTAGAAGGATTGCAATTGCGCAATACAGTTACTGGTGAAGAGTCAAAGCGAGATTTCACAGGTTTATTTGTAGCCATTGGGCATATTCCGCGTAGCGAACTTGTTACATCACAAGTAGCCCTCAATGAAGAAGGTTATGTATCTGTCGATGGGCGCTCAACACGTACAAATTTGAAGGGCGTCTTCGCGTGTGGAGATCTGGTCGATTTCACCTATCGCCAAGCGATTACTGCGGCAGGCTCAGGATGCCAAGCCGCTCTTGACGCTGAAAAGTTCCTTTCGCACTAGTAGGCTTCAAATATTAAATTTAACTAAAAAGATCTATAAAGGGAGTAAAGATGAGCGCAGGTAAAGTCACAGCAGCCAATTTCGACGAGATTGTCCTTAAGAGCAGCAAGCCAGTTCTTGTTGATTTCTGGGCTGAATGGTGTGGCCCATGTCGCGCTGTTGGACCAATCCTGGATGAGATCTCCAACGAACACGGCGAAAAACTGACAATCGTAAAGTTAAATACTGATGAAGAATCTGCGATCGCCATTAAATATGGAGTTACTTCAATTCCGATGTTAAATGTTTATGTAAACGGCGAAGTAGTAAAAACAATCATCGGCGCTAAGCCAAAACCAGCTCTGCTTAAAGAGCTAGAAGCCTTCATCTAAAAAATCGTTGAATTAGATTTATTATGAAAGAACTATCTCCGGATGAGATCCGTTCTTTCCAGCAAGAACGTGGACTACATGTCACAGGTGAATTAAACGATTCAACACTTCGTGCACTGGAAGAAGCTCGTTGGAAGTTAGGTGATCGCTCACTTAATTTGCAACCTTCGCCAATGATGCGTGGTGACGATGTCGCGGCACTGCAGGCGCGTTTAACTGAAATGGGTTTTAATTCAGGTCGCGTTGATGGCATCTTTGGCGAACGCACTGAATCAGCAGTTAAAGAATTCCAGAAATCGGTTGGAATTAAGGTTGATGGCAAATGTGGTCCGGCCACAATTATCGCTTTGATTCGTTTAACAAAAATAGTTTCAGGTGGCGCACCCACCCAGATGCGTGAGAGCGCTGCGCAAAGAAATCGTGGACCTGCACTCGCCAACAAGGTAATCGTTATAGATCCCGCTTTCGGTGAGTTAGAAGCAGAAATTGTTTATGACATTGCACAACGTTTAGAAGGGCGTTTATTGGCACTTGGTGCCAGCGTCTTTTTAACCCGTGGTCCCCGAAATGTACTTACCGAAAGCCAAATCATCTCTTTCTCAAATAAAAATAGCGCAGACTTGGTAATTTCACTTCACACAGATAGCCATAAAAATTCATCGGCGCATGGAGTTTCAACTTATTTTTATGGCAGCGATGCACATGGTGTTCATTCAATAGTCGGTGAAAGGTTTGCATCTCTTGTGCAACGAGAAATTTGCGCGCGTACCGATCTTTTAAATTGTCGCACCCATGCCAAAACTTGGGATGTGCTTCGCCTTACCCAAGCGCCGGCAGTTCGCGTTGATTTGGGATATCTGACAAATGATGGCGATGCTGCTCGTTTAGCGCGCCCTGATTTCCGCGATACTTTGGCTGAGGCTTTTATCATCGCAATTCAACGCCTTTACTTATCAGCAGAAGATGACGCTAAAACTGGAACGTTGCGATTATCTGACCTTCGCAGCGCGGGGCTTCGTCGCTAAATTTAATGGGTTCGCGCTCACGTGTGCGCATGTGGGAGACTTGATCTTATGTCTGACGTATCGGTCCGCTTCCAAACGGGCGCTCCGCAACATTTAGAGGAACGCTTTGCAACTCGCGCCGCCGGAATGTTGCCTTCAGAAATTCGCTCGCTCTTTGCAGTTGCTTCCCGCCCCGAGATTGTTTCGTTAGCTGGTGGAATGCCAAATCTTTCTGCACTGCCGATGGAGATGATGGCTGGAGTTGTAAGCAAATTAATTTTAGATAATGGATCAGAAGCGCTTCAATACGGCAGTGGCCAAGGCCATCCAAAACTTCGTGAACAAATTTGTGACGTTATGGCCCTTGAAGGTATCCGTGCCAATCCTGATGACATTGTTGTCACAACTGGATCGCAACAAGCTCTTGATTTAATCTCGCGAATCTTTATCGATCCAGGTGATGTTGTTCTCGTCGAAGCTCCTTCATATGTAGGTGCGCTCGGCACATTTAGACAATATGAAGCATCTGTTGTGCATGTCGAAATGGATATGAACGGTTTAGTTCCAGATTCTCTGCGTGCGGCAATTAAATCGGTGCGCGCTGCTGGCCGTAAAATTAAATTTCTTTATTTGATTCCGAATTACCAAAACCCAACAGGTGTTTTGCTTCCAGCTGATCGCCGCACTGAAATTCTCGCAATCTGCCGCGAAGAAGGAATCTTCGTTGTTGAAGATAATCCTTACGGTCTATTGGGGTTTGAACGCCCGTCGCCGAATGCGATGCGCGCTGAAGATTCTGAAAATGTTATTTACTTAGGTTCGTTCTCGAAAACAATTGCTTCTGGGCTACGTATCGGTTGGGCGTTGGTTCCACAATCGCTGAAAGATAAGTTAGTTATTGCATCTGAATCTTCAATTCTCTGTCCTTCAAATTTCACTCAACTTACAATTTCTAGTTATTTAGCTGATCAACCTTGGCGCGATCAGATCGCATCATTCTGTGAGTTATATAAGGTACGTCGCGATGCGATGTTGGAATCACTTGAAGAGTATTTCCCTAAGGAAGCGACATGGACAAAGCCGGGCGGCGGATTCTACGTCTGGGTTAACTTGCCACCAGAAATTGATACTAAAGCGATGATGCCAAAGGCGATCGTTGCCAAAGTTGCCTATGTTCCAGGAACGGCTTTCTATGCCGATGGATTTGGTTCATGGTCTATGCGTCTTTCATATTGCCACCCAACGCCTGAGCGAATCCGTGAAGGCGTTAAAGCTTTAGGCGGGATTGTTAAGCAAGAGATGTCACGCCGCGGTTCTGAACTTAAATAACTTTATTTACCTTCGATTAAGTCAACAATGCGCTGCAGGTCTTCGCGCCCAGCAAATTCGATAACAATCTTTCCTTTACCGCCGATGCCTTGGACGCTAACGCGTGTGTCGAGGTAATCACTCAAAAGTTCTGCTGCAGCCAGTGTTTCACCACTTGCAGATGCCTTTCCAGATTTTCCAGATCCAGATTTTTTCTTTGGAGAATTTATCGCTACCGCTTCTTCGGTTGCTCTAACGCTTAAACCTTCTGCGACGATGCGGCCGGCTAACTTTTCAATCTCTGCTTCATCAGTTAAGCCAAGTAAGGCTCGCGCATGTCCGGCAGAAATTACACCTGCTGCAACTTTGCGTTGCACTGAAATCGGTAAGTTCAACAAGCGCATCGTGTTGGAAATTAACGGGCGTGATCTTCCTAGTTTTGTCGCTAACTCATCATGAGTGCAGTTAAAGTCGGTAAGAAGTTGGGCATAGGCAGCGCCTTCTTCAAGTGGATTTAATTGGCTGCGGTGAATATTTTCAATTAGCGCTTCTCGCAATAACTCGTTATCTGGAGTCTGGCGAATAATTACCGGAATACTTTTTAGCCCTGCAGCTTTTGCAGCACGGAAGCGACGTTCTCCCATAATCAATTCATATTTACCTGGAGATGTTTGGCGTACAACCGGAGGTTGCAAAATACCAATCTCTTTTATAGACGCAGTTAATTCATTTAGCGCAGTCTCATCAAAGACTGAACGTGGTTGGCGCGGGTTTGGTGAAATTGAATTGATTGAAACTTCGTTCTGTTGTGCAACTTCATTTCCAGCAACGGTAAGCGATGTTGGAATAAGTGAATCTAAATTAGTTCCAAGCCCACCACGTTTTGCACTCATGCAATTTCTCCATCGCGTTTGTAATTAATATTTACGACATTTGAATCAAAGTTGATTTCATCCTTTGGTTTGCCGCGTTCTGCGATCTCACGTGCTACTTGCATATACGCGATTGCTCCTGGAGATAGCGGGTCATAGGTCATTACAGTTTGGTTATATGAAGGCGCTTCGGAAACTCGCACTGCGCGTGGAATTGGAATATCAATTAACTCGTTTGGAAAGTGTGATCGAACATTTGCGGCAACGTCATTTGATAAACGTGTGCGGCCATCAAACATTGTTAAAACAATTGTAGATAGCTCCAAATTAGCGTTCAGCCTCTTTTTCACAATGCCATAAGTTTCAAGAAGTTGTGACAAACCTTCGAGTGCGTAATATTCAGTTTGAATTGGGATTAAAAGTTCACGTGCCGCAGCAAGAGCGTTTATTGTCAGCAAGCCAAGTGATGGTGGGCAATCAATAAAGATGTAATCGTAATTTGGTGAAATTTCTACGAGCGCTTCTTTTAACCTAAGTTCGCGTGCAACCATTGAAACTAAATTAACTTCAGCGTTTGCAAGAGAAGAATTTGATGGAATGCAATCAAGGGAAGGAAAGCCTGCAACTTTTTGAACTACTGATGTAATTGGTTCATCGCCCATTAAAACGTCGTAAATTCCTGCGATATCACGGTGCGGAACTCCAAGAGCGGTACTTGCATTGCCTTGTGGATCCAGATCGATAACCAGTACTCGCAGCCCTCCCATTGAAAGGGCGGCTGCGATATTTACTGTGGTAGTCGTTTTGCCGACCCCACCCTTTTGGTTAGCTACTGTGAAGATTCGGGTTGAGGCTGGTTTCGCCATCGACTCTTTTAGCCGGCGGACCCCGACAACCTTGTTATCTGAGCTACTAGAACCGCCCGAATTTGTTTCACGTGAATCAGCCACGCGCTTATCTAAGCACCTTTACGTACAGAGATTATTCTTCCAAGCTCAATTCCTTCGAGTTTGATCTCGTGGAGCTCGGCTCCTTTAACGCCAACCATCTCGGCAGCAGCCGACTCCCCCTTCATTGCAAGCAGGGACCCTCCAGTTTTAACCATATGCCAGCTCATCTTCTTCAGCTTCTCAAGGGGTGCAACAGCGCGGGCGGTGACAAAATCCGCGGTTTTCTTAATATCTTGAGCGCGGCCACGAAGTACCTCAATTGGAAAAGGTAGGTCGGGTATTGCAGCGACCGCCTCATTTAAAAATTCAACCCGTCGCTCCAGCGGTTCAATCAGGGTTACCTGTAAATCAGGGCGGGCCAGGGCGATCACAATTCCCGGCAAGCCTGCGCCTGAGCCGATATCAAAGAGGGATGCCCCATTTGGAAGGAGTTGGGTGACTGGCAGGCAGTTAAAGATATGGCGATCCCAGATCCGCTCGCCCTCGCGTGGGCCAATTAGACCCCGTTCGATTCCTGCACCAACAAGGAAATCGGCGAAAGCGGCGATAGCCCCTTCTTGGCCAGGAAAGTACTTGGCGATCAGGGTTTCACGTGAAACTCTTTCAGAAGGGGTTGACTCCGGCTGGAGATTTTCCATCTAAATCCCTAGGCGGGGTAGATAACTACGAAGCGATTTGGGTCTTCTCCATCAGATTCTGAAGTTAAGCCCAGGGTCTGGATCGTGTCGTGGATGATTTTACGTTCGAAGGCGTTCATTGGGTCGAGTTTGATAGATGAGCCAGTGGTCTTAGCCTGCTCAGCCATCTTCTCGGCTAGAGCGGTTAGCTCCTTGCGGCGGCCAGCGCGGAATCCATCAATATCGAGCATTAATCGGCTGCGATCACCGGTTGATGTCTGGACTGCAAGGCGAGTTAACTCCTGGATAGCATCCAAGACTTCACCTTCTTGGCCAACTAGGTGGCGCAACTTTCCGCCGACGATCGCCAGGCTGGCTCGGTCATTTTCAACATCGATATCTATATCGCCATCAAGGTCTGCAATATCGAGCAAGCCTTCGAGGTAATCGGCTGCAATATCGCCTTCCTCTTCCAAGCGGGCGATCGTCTTCGGCGCCTTCTTGGTTCCGGTTGTTGCCTCTGCTTCTGCATCAAGTACTTCAGTGGTCTCTTCGCTCATTTTCTTACTCCTTTTTTAAAATTTGGGCTATTTATGCGTTATTGATACTAAATGTCGCAATTTACTTCTTCTTTTTCTTCTTTGGCTGCTTTCTTTGCCCCTTCACATCGCCCTCTTGGCCACTCTGGCCGAGCTCTGTGTTCTCTGGGTCAATAACTGTTCCGCTTGCACCGCGGCTATCTTCCTTTGCTTTATGGGCGCGCTTTCTCTGCAACTCTTCGTATGCAGGCGATCCCGGTGTTGGGTTTCTTTTAATGACATAGAACTGTTGTCCCCATGTCCAGAAGTTTGTTGTCGACCAGTAAATCAAAACACCGACTGGAAAGTTAACGCCAGAAATTGCAAATATTAATGGGAATAAATACAACATGATTTTCTGCTGTTGCAACATCATATTGTTACTTGAATCCATCTTCGGCATTCCTTTAACCATCAACTGGCGTTGAGTTGTAAAGGTTGTTGCAGACATAATAAA
>WLQO01000026.1 GCA_009698295.1 Actinomycetota bacterium
CATGATTGATGGTTCTTGTCCTGGAACGTAACGACCAATTTCTTCAATTGAAAGTCCGTTACGTGCTTTACGTGAATCAGTTACGACGATGCGGAAAAATGGTGTGCGGATCTTTCCCATGCGCATTAAGCGAATTTTTGTAGACAAAGAAGTAGTGCTCCTAAAAAGTGTGTCGAATCTGTTGCTTGTGCAGCGGGGTGCGCACTTGCGAGATCCAACTTTGGATATGGATGTTGTGGGGGTAGAGGGCCCCGCAACAGGAGGCTAATCTTGCCATTAAGCGGTGCAGATACGAAATTGAGCGCTTATTCGCGTTCTTCGGCCGCCCGTTTTGCTGGGTTACCCGATTTCGACTTCTTCTTAGGCTGCTGCTGCGCCTTATGGGTCGCTGTTTGGCCAGATCTCATACCAGCTGGCATACCCATGCTCTGCGCCATTGCAGGCGGCATCCCACCACCATTGCGCATTTGGCGCATCATCTTCTGCGCCGCTGAAAATTTATCTACTAGCGAATTAACATCTTGCACTTTACGTCCAGCGCCAATTGCGATGCGGGCGCGACGTGAGCCATTTAATACCTTGGGATCTCGTCGCTCAAGTGGCGTCATTGATTGAACGATTGATTTAGTGCGCACAATCTCAGATTCATCAAAGTTTTCAATCTGCTTCTTCATTGCACCGGAACCTGGCAACATTCCAAGGATCTTCGACATTGAACCCATTTTCGACATCGCTTCTAGCTGTTCTAAGAAATCTTCGAGCGTAAAATCATCTCCGCGCGCAAACTTTTCCTCCAACTTTGCTGACGACTCATTATTTAGTGCCTTCTTTGCCTGCTCGGCAAGAGTTGCAACATCTCCCATTCCCAAAATGCGTGAAGCCATTCGGTCTGGGTAGAAAATATCGAAGTCAGTTAACTTCTCACCGTTGGATGAGAACATGATCGGTTTTCCAGTTAACTCTGCAATTGATAGCGCAGCCCCACCTCGCGCATCACCATCTAACTTTGTTAATACGACTCCATCGAAACCAACGCCATCTTGAAATGCCTTTGCTGTGCGCACTGCATCTTGACCGATCATCGCATCGACTACGAATAGGATTTCATCAGGTTTGACTGCGTCACGAATATTCTTGGCTTGTTGCATTAACTCTTCATCAACGCCCAATCGACCTGCAGTATCAACAATGACCATGTTATAAAGTTTTGATTTAGCAAAAACTATGGCTTGTTCTGCCACCTTTACTGGATCACCAACTCCATTACCTGGCTCTGGTGCAAAGACTGGCACTCCAACGCTTTCACCGACTACTTGCAATTGGGTCACAGCATTAGGGCGTTGCAAATCAGATGCGACCAAGATCGGTGTATTTCCTTGATCCAAATAAAACTTCGCCAATTTTCCTGCGAGTGTGGTTTTACCGGCGCCTTGCAATCCAGCCAGCATAATTACTGTCGGCGGGTTCTTCGCGATTCGAATTCTTCGCGCAGCTCCCCCGAGGATTTGTGTCAGTTCTGCATTAACAATTTCAAATATAGCTTGAGCTTGATTTGTACCCGACTGCAAGGTTGGAAGCGCTGCTAGTGACTTTTCACGAATTAGTTCAATAAAGGAATCAACTACTGAGAGGGCTACATCTGATTCAAGTAGCGCTGATTTGATATCAGTACAGATATTTTCTATATCTGAATTACTTAACTTGCCACGCGAGCGAAGTGATGAGAAGACACCAGTTAGCTTGGAGGAGAGTGAATCAAACATAGACGCTCATCTTACGCCAGAGCTGCAGATAATCTATCGGCCACTTCTTGCGCACGTGATTGAGATAGGCCACCGCCACCAATTTCAGTCACATATAAAGTATCGATAGCTTCTGCTCCGAGCGTGGTTACTATCGCAGATTTAATATCTATTTGGCATTTAGTAATAGCCTCGCCGATACCAAAGAGCAGCGCAGGTCGATCATGGCTGCGGACTTCAATGATTGTGGCATCGGTTGCTGCATCCATAAATGTCTCAACGATCGGAGATGGCACCGGGATGGTTGGCAGGCTTGCATAATCTGCGATCCTCTGTGCGATACGCGCACTCAACTCGCTAGCGTCAACTAGCGCATCAGAAATCATTTGATGAATTAGCTTGCTATCAACGGTGGGCGCATATTGATTTGGCGTGACAATCCATTTCATTACTGCGCTATTTTCAATAGTTTGAGTTCGTGCCGAACGCACATCAAATCTTGCCAAATTGAGCACTCCTGCAACAATCGACAGTAATCCTGGCTTATCAGGAGCGATGATTTCAATGGCATAGTCTGGTTCGCGATCTTCTATTAATACCCGCAATTGGCCAGAACGTGAAAACTGCAATTGTTCATCGGTGAAAATGGGCTGCGAAGCAATTGTGTTATCCGTAAGCGCGCTAGTGACCCGCGATACAAGTTCGCTTAACAAACTCTCTTTCCAGCTACTCCAGGCTGAACTTCCGGTTGCTTGTCCATCGGCGATGCTAAGGGCATGCAAGAGTTCCAAAGTCTGCAAATCTGGAATTACCGATGTTACTGAGGCAATTGTCGCTGGATCATCGAGATCGCGCCGAGTGGCTGTCGCACTTAGCAAAAGATGGTGTTTAACCAAGAGTTTTAAGGTTGCAACATCGGCATCTGAAAAACCAATACGGGCAGCAAGAGGTTCGATCAACTTTTCACCGCGTTCGCTGTGATCCTCCTGCGTACCTTTTCCAATATCGTGAAATAGCGCGGCGAATAGAAGTAGATCTGGACGGTGAACCCGGCGAGTTAACGCGGCGGCGTAAACGGCAGTCTCAACCATATGCCGATCAACGGTGTGTCGATGAAGAACGTTACGTTGCGGAAGCGAACGCACAGCACGCCATTCAGGTAGCCACTGGAAAAGAATCTCTTCTTGATCTAAACCCTCCCAGATGCGCACCATTGGTTGTCCTGCGCCAATTAAGGTAATTAAATTCTCTCGCGCAGCGCGCGGCCAAGGTGAAGGTAACTGGGCAATGCCATCTCGATATGCGCTCACCAATCTTTGCAGCGTTGCTGGTGCAATTGGGAGTCCTACCTGGGCAGCAATTGCCGCAGTTCTAATACCGATCACTGGATCAGCAGATAAATCAAAGCCATCAGATATGGAAACTTCTTGGTGTGCAATTGATATTCCCGGTGAGACTTGAGTAGTCCGTGGCTTCTTAAGAAATCGCCCTAATCCATCTTTTCCGCGGTGATCAAAGCGATGCCAAGTAGATTCAAGTAGATAATCTACTGATCGAGCTGCTTGAGCGATAGCGCTCATGAGCTCATCTGCATCGTGATACTTCAAAACTTCAGCAACTTTATCTTGCTCCTGAAAGAGCAGGCGATCCTTATCGCGACCCGTTACCTGATGTAGCGCCTCGCGCGCATTCATTAAAGTTGATTCAGCGCTACTCACATGTTCTAGCGAAACATTTACTGCACCGCTCATTGCGATAGCCCGCAGAGCAGTGATATCCCGTAACCCACCGCGAGCTTCCTTTAAATCTGGTTCTAAGAGATAAGCAAGTTCTCCAGCCCTTTGATGGCGCTCTGAAAGTGAGGCGCGAAGTTGTGGCAATCGTTCACGCGACCTGCCGCGCCAATCATCTATAGCGTCATTTTGCACAGCAGCGACTAAATCTGGATCTCCACAGATTAAGCGAATGTCTAAGAGCCCAAGGGCTACTTTTAAATCTTCGCTGGCAGCATCACGAGTTTCTGCACGTGTTCTAACTGCGTGATCTACCTTAAATGACTTATCCCAAAGTGGATAGAGAATTTTATTTACTAGTTCAGCAAGAGATTTCTCATCAACTCTTCCGTTATGTAAAAAGAGAATATCTAGATCTGAACCAGGAGATAACTCGCCGCGGCCGTAACCACCAACCGCGGCGAGTGCTACCCCTGCTACACCGGTGAAGAGTGAGTTTAAAAGACGATCGCTCTCGTTCGATCGTTCTCGCCGCTCACGTGTACCCATGCAACTATCTTACTTGCCCTGTTAGATCGCTTCCGTTCCTCGTTCACCAGTACGGACGCGGACGATTGAATCAACTGGAGTTGTCCAAACTTTTCCGTCGCCAATAGATCCGGTAGATGCTGCTTTAACAATTACATCTACGATTGCTGCCGAATCCTTGTCGTCAACCAATACCTCAAGGCGCACCTTTGGTACTAAATCAACGGTGTATTCCGCTCCGCGATAAACCTCAGTGTGACCGCGTTGACGTCCGAAACCGCTGGCTTCAGAAACTGTCATTCCGGTTACTCCTGCTGCCTGCAGTGCATCTTTGACTTCATCTAACTTAAATGGTTTCAATATTGCTGTAATTAACTTCATAGCAGTGAACCTCCACGTGATGAGCTGGTCATTTCATAAGCAGTTTCAGCATGTTCGCTGAGGTCGATGCCTTCTACTTCGGCATCTTTCTTGATACGGAATCCAATCGTCTTCTCGATAATGAACCCAATGATCAAGGTTGCGACGAATGAATAAGCCAGTACGAGTCCGACTCCCAGTGCTTGCTTTACGAGTAACGCTGTTCCGCCACCGTAGAAGATTCCATCGAGTCCGAGACTATTAACAACATGGGTACCAAAGAGGCCAATTGAAAGAGAGCCCCAAATGCCACCAACTAAGTGAACTGCAACGACATCAAGTGAATCATCGAAACCAAGTGCATATTTGATGCCGACGGCAAGCGAGCAGAGAATTCCGGCAATTAAGCCGATAACAACCGCCGCCCAGGGTGCAACGAACGCGCAGGCAGGTGTGATTGCTACCAAACCTGCAACTGCACCAGAGGCTGCACCAAGTGAAGTCGCATGTCCATTACGAACTTTTTCAACTAGCAACCAACCAAGAAGTGCACCAGCAGTTGCAACTTGAGTGTTCATAAAGGCAAGTCCAGCAGTGCCATTTGCCGCAAGTGCAGATCCGGCGTTAAATCCAAACCAACCAAACCAGAGCAGACCAGCACCAAGCATTACCAATGGCAATGAATGTGGGCGCATCGCTTCTTTACGCCAACCCACGCGCTTTCCAAGAACAATTGCTAGTGCAAGACCGGCCGCACCGGCATTGATGTGAACCGCAGTTCCTCCTGCAAAGTCTTCAAGACCTTTGCCTGCAAGAAATCCAGTTCCAGTTATTGTGTCGCCAACTTTATTTCCAAATGCGAAGACCCAGTGGGCAACGGGGAAGTAAACCAACGTTGACCAGATTGCGACGAATACTGCCCATGCTGTGAACTTCGTACGATCGGCAATTGCACCTGAGATCAGTGCTGGCGTGATTATCGCGAACATTAATTGGAATGCCGCGAAGACTAAAACTGGAATTGGATAAATGCCACCGTTATTAGTGAAGTCATTAACCATTCCGCCTAGGCCGGAGAAGGAGATATTTCCGTACCAAGGTGAATTAGCTTTATAGCCAAAGGCAAGTTCAAAACCGTAAATTACCCAGAGCACACTGACGATTCCGATGGTGATCATCGACATCATCATCATATTTAAAACGCTCTTTGCGCGAACCATTCCCCCATAGAAAAATGCTAAACCTGGAGTCATTAAAAGAACGAGCGCGGTGCTTGCTAATACCCAAGCGGTATCGCCTGAATTTAAGAGAATCTCTTCCATTGCTTTCTTCTTTCATTTATGCGCTGACGTCTTACGAGAGAGCCAACTGCGTGAAACCTCGCCGTTGAGATGGGGTAAAGATGCCCAACACGGGTTACGGAGGCTCGTTTTCTAGGTTAAGACGGGGTCACAAATGAGCGTGTTGTGTTACAACTTTGTTACAGCGATCACGGAATCAATCGTTAATTAACTCCGCCAGATATTTCGTTGGCTCGAAAGGGGCAAAATCCTGCGAACCTTCCCCTGTTCCTACAAATTTAATTGGGATATCTAGAGCGCTCTCGATCGCTAGGGCTACCCCACCACGGGCGCTGCCATCGAGCTTTGTAACTATCAGGCCAGTCACATCCACTGCCTCAGCAAAGATTTTCGCTTGAGCAATTCCATTCTGACCAGTAGTTGCATCGATTACTAAAAGAACTTCACCAATAGGAAGAGTTTTTTCAACTACTCGCCTTACCTTGCCGAGTTCAGACATTAGATCACTCTTATTGTGAAGCCGGCCGGCGGTATCTATGATCAAGAATTTAACTTGCGCATCTTTAGCAGCAACTGCCGAATCAAAGGCAACTGCCGCAGGTTCTGCGCCAACTTTCCCCGATACAACACTAACTCCGATACGCGCTCCCCAAGTTTGCAGTTGCTCAACTGCTGCCGCACGAAAAGTATCAGCCGCACCTAATAAAACCGAACTACCGGTCTCTTTTAGGTACGTTGCTAATTTTGCCGCCGAAGTCGTTTTGCCTGTGCCATTTACCCCAACAATAAGAATCGCTTGGGTAAGCACTTCTGCGCTTAGGTCACGGCTCTTCTTAGATAAATGTGAATTTAGTATTTCAGTAAGTGCCGCTGCAGCATCGTTGCCCTTAACTTCCTTTGCACTCTTTAAAATATCAGATGCCAATTTTGGGCCTAAATCTGCGGCAAGAAGTTCTTCTTCAAGCGTTTTCCAATCCAAAGGATCTGCAATTGATTGCCCTTTTAACTTAGCAACAAACTTACTAAAAATTCCCATGGAAAAACCTTTGAGTTAAGCAGATTCAGAATCGCGCAAGCGCTGCGAAATAACTTCTGTTACGCCATCGCCACGCATGGTCACGCCATAAAGCGCATCAGCGATCTCCATGGTGCGCTTCTGGTGAGTAATGATGATCAACTGCGAACTTTCGCGAAGTTCTTCCAGAATAACTAGTAATCGTCCCAGGTTTACATCATCAAGGGCCGCTTCAACTTCATCGAGCACATAGAAAGGACTTGGACGTGCTTTAAATATCGCAACTAACATAGCAACTGCAGTCAGCGACTTTTCTCCACCAGAGAGTAAGGATAGGCGTTTGATTCGCTTTCCGGGTGGGCGAGCTTCTACATCCACGCCGGTATTTAATAGATCATCTGGGTTTGTCAGAATTAATCGGCCATCTCCACCAGGGAAGAGTCGTGCAAAGATATCTTCAAAATGTTTTGCAGTCTCTTCATACGCTTCCATAAAGATGCTCTGAACTCGATCATCTACTTCTTTGATGATGTCGAGCAGATCCTTCTTGGTGCGCTTCAAATCTTCTAGCTGCTCAGCAAGGAACTTTAAGCGCTCTTCCAGCGCGTTATATTCTTCCAAAGCCAGCGGATTGATCTTTCCAAGCAAGGTCAAAGAACGTTCCGTCGCAGCTAACCGTTTTTCTTGTTGGTCACGGCGGTACGGAATCAATTCTGTGGCGACTATTTCGCCTTCATCGGTTTCGATAAATGTTGGAACATCATTTTGCGGTCCATATTCATTGACCAAAGTGGTTGTATCAACGCCAAGTTCTTCTACGCACTTTGTTTCCAACGCTTCGATGCGCATACGTTGTTCTGCTCTGGCTATCTCATCTTTATGAACAGATGATGTGAGTTGTTCTAATTCAGTAGCAAGTTCGCGACTGCGGGCACGTACAGTGAGAGTCTCACCTTCACGATCTGAACGTGATGCTTCCAATCTGGCGCGCTCGGTGGCTGCCTTAGCGATAGAGCGTTCGATATGAATTAAAGCTTCATATGCTGCTTCGGCAATCGCTGATGAAATTAGCGCGCCACGGGCACGCGCACCGCGACGTGAAAGAGCGCGGGCAGATGCCTCGCGTTCAGCGTTGGCAGAATCTTCTAAAGCTTTAGCGCGGGCCGAGATCGAATCAACGCGCTCTTCGCTTGTGCGAACTGCAAGTCGCGCTTCTACCTCAGCGGTTCGGGCAAGTGAAACTTGATTACGCAAGTTCTCAGCGGCGCTGTGATCAGGTTCTGCGGTCTCACCGCGCTGTTGTAATTGTGTAGAGGCGATAGAAAGTTCATTTTCATCGCGGCCCTTGGCAGTAGTTGCTTCAGCGATAGATAGATTTAAACGTTCAACTTCTGCAGTTGCAGATTTCATATTTTGACCAGAAACTGCCAACTGTTCGGTTAGCGCAGCAATGCGAGCATCAGATTCGTTTAACTTCGAGAGCGCAACATCAAATGCGCCTTGCTTGGAATCTACTTCGCTCTGTGCGCTAACGATCTCAAATTTAAGTCGATCACAATTGTGGGTGCTTATCTCCAGTTTTTTACTTAGATCTTGCACCAGCGCGTTAATTTCAATCAATGATGTCGATGAAGCAGATCCGCCACGGGCGCGCTTCGAAGTAATCACATCACCATCGCGTGTAACCACGGTTAATTCTGGGTTGGAACGGAGAATGCCTTCAGCCTCACTCGCAGAAGTAACCACAACGGTAGTAGCCAATAAAGATGCTAATAGATCACCGATTTCGGATGAGCGAACATAATTTGTAAGCGGGGTTAGACCACCTGCGATATTGGCGACTTTATGTGAACCCGGTTCGTAAACTAGAACATCGGCTTGCCCTAAATTTTCGCTGCGAAGTGTTGTCAGAACGCTAACCGCTGAATTCAAATCTCGTACGACGATTGCGTCAGAGAGCGTGCCGAGAGCGGCAGCAGTAGCAGCTTCCCAACCACTATCAATCTTTATGAGCGAAGCAACGCTGCCCAACAGTGAAAGACCACGAGAGTCGCGGATTAGGGCCGCTCCCCCGTCGCGTGACTGTGAAGTCAATAGCATCGCTTCTAATTTTGATTCGATGGCATTTCTCTCGCGATCGGCGGCGCGCTCAGAATCAATTAAATTAGCGAGATTTGCTTTAGCGTGATCTAGCCCTTGCTTTGCAACTTCAAATTCAGAATCTAAGCCGAGCTCTCCCGCATCCGCTCCGGCGATATCCATTTCGTAAGTTGAATATTCGCGCTGCGCGCTTTCAGCCCGAGATTGCGCTTCATCGCGGGCTTTAACCAAACGAGCAATTTCTTCGGCTATCGCATCCAAACGGGCCGCTAAAGATTTAATGTGGCCTTCTTGACGGGCGGTACCTTCACGTTGATCCGCAATCGAACGCATTGCTGCTGCGATTTTATCTTCTTCACCCTTTAACAACGCTTCTGCTCTCGCTAGCTCCTGAGTTGTTGCAGCTAGAGAATTTCTAGAACTTTCAACACCTGCTCGGAGTTGCGCTTCTTCTAGTCTAAGTGCAGCCGCCTCTTGGTCTAACGCTTCTGGGTCGCGGCCAGCGTTACGCGCTTCTTCGGCTTCTTCGGCTAAGAATCGTGAACGCTCTTGTGCCAGAGATTGCGTGCCGCGGAATTTTTCGCGCAGCGCACTTAAAGAATAGAAGTTTTCTTGCGCTGCAATTAATAGTGGGCTTTCAAATGCAGCTTGTGCATCGAGTGCTTCTTCACGTAAGCGCACTTTCTCATTTTCAGCTTCGACAAGTGAGCGACGTTCACGTAACGCAGTTTCATCTGCAACTTCAGCATCTAGTGTCTTAGAAAGTGAAATGTAATCATCTGCCAACAATCGCAGCTTTGCATCGCGTAGATCGGCTTGAATAGTTGCTGCCTTCTTCGCAACTTCGGCTTGCTTTCCAAGCGGACGAAGTTGGCGACGCAGTTCCACAGTTAGATCTTGCACGCGCGCTAGATTTGCTTGCATTGAATCTAATTTGCGAAGCGCCTTCTCTTTGCGTTTACGATGTTTTAAAACGCCAGCTGCTTCTTCAATAAATCCGCGACGTTCCTCAGGTGTAGCCATCAAAATCGCATCGAGTTGGCCTTGGCCAACAATTACGTGCATTTCACGGCCAATACCTGAATCGCTAAGCAACTCTTGAATATCTAGCAAACGCGATGCTTCACCATTAATTTGATATTCGCTCTGTCCGTTACGGAAGAGGATGCGCGAAATAGTTACTTCGGTGTAATCAATTGGAAGAGCGCCATCTGTGTTATCAATTGTTAGAGAGACTTCAGCGCGACCTAGTGGCGCTCTGCCGCTGGTGCCAGCGAAGATGACATCTTCCATCTTTCCACCGCGCAAAGATTTTGCGCCTTGTTCACCCATAACCCAAGTGAGCGCGTCGACAACATTTGATTTACCGGAGCCGTTAGGACCGACCACGCACGTGATGCCAGGTTCTAGGCGCAACGTGGTCGCCGATGCAAAGGACTTGAAGCCCTTTAGCGTCATGCTCTTTAAATACACGGCGTAAACCTACCGTTTAGGTGGCGTCTTTATATGCGTGACGCGAGTGAAGTACTACTTGAGGGTTGCGAGAATTTCATATGCCGAACGGGCTGCAGATTGTTCGGCTTCGCGTTTGCTCTTACCGATTCCTTCTGCGATTGGCTCGCCAGAAACCATTGCTACAGCGGTAAAACTCTTATCGTGATCTGGTCCTGTTTCGGTAACTTGATATTCCAAAGTTCCTTTACCGAGAGATGAAACCAATTCTTGCAGCGCAGTTTTGCCATCAAGTCCTGCGCCTTTTGCCATTGCGCTTTCTAGAGTCTCATTTATTAAGGTACGAACCACATCTGTCGTACTTGCAAAACCGAGTTCCAGATAAATTGCGCCAATTAGCGCTTCTAGGGCATCGGCAAGAAGTGAATTCTTATCGCGACCACCAGTTACTTCTTCGCCTTTTCCAAGTCGAATGTATTTACCAAGATCTAAGGTGCGCGCTATATCTGCGAGCGCGCGCATATTTACTATTCCTGAGCGAAGCGGAGATAAACGAGATTCATCTAAATCTGGATAGCGCAAATAAAGTTCTTCAGTAACGATTAAACCTAATACCGAATCGCCTAGAAATTCCAGACGTTCGTTGGTCTCTTTAGCGCCGCTTTCATATGCGAAAGAACGGTGGGTAAAAGCTAACTCGAGCAATTCAGGAGAAATTGAAATCCCGAGTTGCGAAGTTAAAGGTGAGTACAGATCAGACCTCTAATACCTGACGGCGGTTATATGTTCCGCACGTTGGGCAAGCTGTATGGGTCAACTTTGGTTGTTGGCATTGTGGGCATGCGGCAAGTGATGCTGCAGTTGTCTTCCACATAGCGCGGCGTGAGCGTGTCTTTGAACGCGACATCTTTCGCTTTGGTACTGGCACGGTAATCGTCCTTAATCTCAACTTACCTCGAGCAGAGCGTGCCCAAGGCTTACTGGGTGAAGTATCCCTTATTCATCCGAATTCTTAAAATCCAAGCCTGCCAACCCAGCCCAACGAGCGTCGATCACCTCGTGGGCATGGCCTTCTGGCAACTTCTCCCATTTCTCGCCGCAATCTGGACATAGCCCTAGACAATCATCTGAGCAGAGCGGATTTACCGGCAGATCGAGAACTACGGCATCGCGAATTGGAATCTCTAAATTCATCTCATTTCCATCAAGCCAAAGTTCATCAACTGCATCTAAATCAATTTCATCGGAAGTCTCCGTGCGCGCCGAGTACTTCTTTCGCTTTCCACCCTTGTCGTTCGTTGGTTCGTAGCGATAGAGCTCTTGAATCTTTCGCTCAACGGTAATCTCAACTGGATCTAGACAGCGGATGCATTCACCTTTAGCGACTGCATATATATCTGCCGTCAATAAGACTCCTTCGGTCACAGATTCCAGTCGCATATCAACTTCTATGACATCACCTGCTGGAATTGCAACTAGTGGCACTCCGACCGGTTCCAGGATCTCAAGATCTAACTGGTACTCCTTCATCTCACCTGCACGGCGAGGGAGTTCATGGGTATTGAACTGAAATACCTGAGATGCGCGACTCATTTTAGATTCTTGCTGATGCTTAACTGGGATTACTTATCGTCAGCTAATTGCGAAAGTACATCTTTATCGTTTGCACCGTCGAGGCGCTCGCGCCCACGGGCAACTGCATCCATGGTCTTATTTAGTATCACTTCAAGCGTTGCAAGTCGGCCATCGATATAGCTTTCTACCTCAGCACGTTCATCCGCGGCTTGCGTCCGAGCATCGTCAAGAATTCTCTGCGCCTCATCGCGTGCTGCTTGCACTATGGCGGTCTGTTCAATCATACGCGCTACTTCTTCGCGCGCCGAAGCGATCATCTGCTCTGAACTAGAACGGCCTTCTTCAACCAACGCATCGCGTTTTGCCAAAATATCTTCGGCTCTAAACAAATCTTGTGGAAGCGACTCACGAG
>WLQO01000027.1 GCA_009698295.1 Actinomycetota bacterium
GGAATCCGCGTGACAATGCAGAAGCTGGATCCTTATCTAAACGTTGATCCTGGAACAATGAACCCCTTCCAACACGGTGAAGTATTTGTTACAGATGATGGTGCAGAAACAGATTTAGATATTGGCCATTACGAGCGTTTTCTAGATCGCAATCTCGAAGGTTCTGCGAATGTGACTACTGGCCAGATCTACTCCAAAGTGATTGCGCGCGAGCGTCGCGGGGAGTATCTCGGTGAAACGGTCCAGGTAATTCCGCATATCACCAATGAAATTAAAGAGCGCATGAATGCGATGTCCGCGCCGGATGTAGATGTCATCATCACCGAAATAGGTGGAACAGTCGGCGATATTGAATCGCAACCATTTTTAGAAGCGGCACGACAAATGCGTCAAGAAGTTGGACGCGATAATGTCTTTTATCTACATATTTCACTAGTTCCATATATCGGTCCCTCAGGTGAGTTGAAGACAAAACCAACTCAACACTCAGTTGCAGCGCTTCGAAGTATCGGTATAGCACCAGATGCGGTAGTCCTGCGCTCTGATCGTGAGATTCCGATGAGTATTAAGAAGAAGATCTCATTGATGTGTGACGTTGACGTAGAGGCGGTTGTAGCCGCGGTAGATGCGCCTTCAATTTACGATATTCCTAAAGTTCTCTTTAGCGAAGGCCTAGATGCTTATGTTGTGCGTCGCCTCTCCCTTGGTGGCCATGAAGTTAAGTGGGGCGAATGGGATGAATTATTAGAGAAGGTTCATCATCCAAAACATCAAGTAAAAGTTGCTCTGGTTGGTAAATATATTGATCTTCCAGATGCCTATCTTTCTGTTTCGGAAGCCCTTCGTGCTGGTGGCTTTGCAAATAACGCAAAGGTTTCAATTCTTTGGGTGGCAAGTGATGATTGCCAAACGCCTGAAGGTGCCAAGAAATCCTTATCGGGCGCTGATGCAATTTGCGTGCCGGGAGGATTCGGCGTTCGCGGTATCGAAGGAAAACTTGGGGCGCTGACTTATGCGCGAACCAACAAGATTCCAACTTTAGGACTTTGTCTTGGTCTGCAATGTATGGTGATTGAGGCAGCGCGGAATATGGCTGGTATTAAGGATGCAAATTCTGCAGAGTTTTCACCTGATTCTGGAACTCATGTAATTGCGACTATGGATGATCAGAAAGCGATAGTTTCGGGTAATGCCGATATGGGCGGAACAATGCGTTTAGGGCTATATAAAGCGACGCTTACCCCCGGATCGATCGTTGCTAAAACCTATGGCGCAAATGAGGTCTCGGAACGCCATCGCCATCGTTATGAGGTAAGTAACACCTACCGTGATCAGATCTCAAATGCGGGCCTGACATTCTCAGGAATGTATCAAGAGAGAGATCTTGTCGAATTTGTGGAACTACCTGCAGAGGTACATCCTTACTATGTGGGAACGCAAGCTCATCCTGAACTTCGTTCACGTCCAACGCGTCCACACCCGCTCTTTGTTGGTTTGATTTCGGCGGCTATTGCTGCGAAAGGTTAATAATGTTAGTTGGCGTACCTAAAGAGATAAAAGTTCACGAATCTAGAGTTGCATTAACACCCGAAGGAGTCTTTGAGCTTGTTCGCTTCGGACATAAAGTTGTAGTTGAAAAAGGCGCAGGGCTCGGCTCGGCGATAAGCGATGAGGACTTCACTGCAGCGGGTGCGCAGATTGAAAGTGATGTCGCAAAGATTTGGGCTAGCGCAGATTTGATTTTGAAAGTTAAAGAGCCGATTGCAGCCGAATATAACTACCTGCGCGCCGGACAAATACTCTTCACTTACCTTCATCTTGCAGCATCTAAGGAATGTACGGATGCGCTGTTGAAAAGTGGAACTACTGCAATCGCCTACGAGACTGTCGAGTTAAATGGAAATCTGCCGTTGCTTGCGCCAATGAGTGAAGTCGCTGGACGTTTAGCAGTTCAAGTTGGGGCATTCGCCTTGCAGAAACCAAATGGCGGACGAGGAGTTCTATTAGCCGGTGTTCCAGGAGTTGCTCCAGGTAAAGTTGTTGTAATCGGCGGGGGAGTTGCAGGACTTAACTCTGCAGTAATCGCTATGGGCATGGGCGCAGATGTAACAGTTCTCGATCGTTCATTGCCGAGATTGGCGTATATAGATTCGCTTTACAACGGCAGAATCAAAACTCTCGCCTCGACTTTACATGCGATTGATCGCGAGATTAAACAAGCAGATCTAGTTATTGGGGCGGTGCTTGTACATGGGGCAAAAGCGCCAAAGTTGGTAACAAATGCCCAAGTGGCTCAGATGAAGCCAGGCTCAGTGCTTGTTGATATTGCGATCGATCAAGGTGGCTGTTTTGAAGATTCAAAGCCAACTACTCACGCCGAACCAACATTCCAGATCCACAACTCTATTTTTTATTGTGTGGCAAATATGCCAGGGGCTGTTCCTGTTGCATCTACATATGCACTGACAAATGCAACTCTGCCATATGCGATTGCAATAGCGAATAAGGGCTGGGAGCAAGCCATTGACGAAGATCCTTCGCTAGATCGGGGCTTAAACGTTCACGCGGGAAAGATTAGATATAACGCGGTTGCGGTGGCTCACGGTTATGAAGTTTGAAAGCGCGCGCAAAAGTTTTCTAGATCATCTGCAGATTGAACGTGGTTTATCGCCAAATTCGATTTCCGCGTATACCCGAGATTTAACAACATTCGGCGGTTATCTCTCCGAGAAAAACCTTGATTTTGAAATGTTAAATTCTGCGGATGTAATGGAATATGAAATTGCTTTAAAGGAGAAAGGGTTAGCTCTTTCTTCGGTCAACCGTGGCGTTTCTGCGCTAAAAACTTTTTATAAGTACCTATCACGAGAGTACGCGATTACAGATCCGACCACGGAATTGAGCGCTAATAGTCTTCCCCGCAAATTGCCAAAAGCTTTAACCATCGCTGAGATCACAGCCTTGCTGAATTCGACAGAGCGCATCGGCGATTTAACCGCGTTGCGAGATCGCGCGATTTTAGAAGTACTTTACGGAACGGGGGCACGAGTTAGCGAAGTTGTCGGGATCAATTTGGTTGATTTAGGTAAGTCGACAGTGACCGGAGATGAAGTCACTACTCTGAAATTGCGCGGTAAAGGATCGAAAGAAAGGATCGTCCCGCTTGGAAGTTTTGCCAAAGAGGCTATCGAAAACTACTTGGTGCGCTTGCGTCCGACTTATCTAGAGAAATCAAAGAGCAAGAAATCTTCCGCGCTATTTCTAAATTCACGAGGTACTCGGTTATCAAGACAGAGCGCGTGGCAGACTGTTATAGATGCAGCGGATGCAACAGGACTAACGGGAAAGGTTTCCCCCCATGTATTTAGACATTCGTATGCAACGCATTTGTTAGATGGCGGCGCAGATATACGTGTAGTCCAAGAGTTGCTGGGACATTCATCAGTAACAACTACGCAGATTTACACTTTAATTACTATCGATAAAGTGCGCGAGGCATATGCCAGCGCGCACCCGCGAGCAAATTAAACGCCGCGAAGTCTTCGGGCGAGAATACTTTGATCGCCCTTAGCTTCAAGATCAGCAACTATCACTGCGATGGATTCGCGAACGATACGACCGCGATCAACCGCTAGACCTAAATCACCACGAAGAGTTAAGCGCGCTTGATCAATGTCAAAGAGTTCATCGGGGGAGAGATAGACAGTTATCTTCTCATCATGTCTTTCGCGACCAGATGGTGAACGATCAACAGTTGTGACGCGACGACGTGGAGTCGAACGCACACCTTTCTTTGTCTTAGGTGTCGCTGTTACACCGATTGGCTTAGAAACTTCTTGCGCTTCTTCAACCACTTGGCGTACAGCACTTAGCGCTGGTGTATTTGCGCGGAATAATTCATCCGCACCTGGCAAGCTAGCTCTACGTGTCATCGTGCGCCTCCTCTGGCTATTAGCTCACGGGCAAGTCTGCGATAAGAAGCAGCACCGCCCGAAGATGATGCATAACTGGTAATTGGTTCACCGGCAACGGTTGTCTCGGAGAATCGAATAGTTTTAGCGATGATTGTCTCGAAGACATCTTCTGGATATTTCTCCAGAATTGCCGTTAAAACTTCGCGATTATGTAACGTCTTCTTCTCGTACATCGTCGCCAAAATTCCAATCAAATTAAGTTCAGGATTTAAGAAATTCTTTACCTTCTCGATATTTCCCTTAAGTTCGATAAATCCATGCAAAGCAAAGTATTCACATTGCAACGGCACTATTACTTCATTTGATGCAACCAGTGCGTTAATTGTTAGCTGTCCCATAGTTGGCTGGCAGTCGATCAAGATAACGTCGTAACGATCTTTTAATCGAGCAAGTGCGCGCTTTAAATATTGTTGTCCACCGATTTCGGCACCGAGTGTGGTTTCCGCTGTACCGAGGTCACGGTTTGCAGGTAGAAAATCTAAGTTAGCGACCGAAGATTTCAAGACAATCTCATCGATATTTGCATCCGGTGTCATAAGCGCGTAGTAAACGGTATTCTCTAGCGGAAGAGCATGAGCGTTAACGCCGAGACCTAATGAGAGTCCACCTTGTGGGTCGAAGTCGACCAATAGAACGCGGCGACCAAGTTCTGCAATGGCAGCCCCTAAGTTAATTGTGGTCGTTGTCTTACCAACGCCACCCTTCTGATTAAAGATTGAAATGACCTTTGCATCGAGGCCTTCAACTGGTGGGGCTGGAATACGGAAATTCTTCGGTTCTCGCCCAAGGAGGGTGGCGGTAGTTGCCACATCATCATCAAATGTCGATTTAGCGTTCAAGCGAGAAACCTCTTTCTGTTGGCGCGACTCTACGCTCCGTGCGCAGTTTTGAGCAAGTAACGAAGTAAGGTTCGCAGGTGGATATTGAGTCAGAAGGCGCAATCGCGGTTAGCCCAACGCCTGCGGTAGCCGGTGAAGAAGTCGAGATCGGCGCTGGTTTTAGCGTCCACCTCGATAACTTTGATGGCCCTTTCGACCTGCTGCTCCAACTCATTTCGCGCCACAAGATGGATATCACTGAGGTTTCGCTCAGTATGGTCACCGATGAGTTCATCTCCTTTATTCGCGCCTTGGAGATCTCGGGAGAGGGCTGGCGCTTAGATCAGGCAACTGAATTTTTAGTCATCGCAGCCACGCTCTTAGATCTCAAAGCGGCGCGGCTGCTGCCTAGCGGTGAGGTCGAGGATGAAGAAGATCTAGCGCTGCTCGAAGCGCGGGATATTCTCTTTGCCCGTCTGCTTCAATACCGCGCCTTTAAGGAGATCGCGGCCACCTTTGCCCTGCAGATCGAAGCGGCGGATAAATCTTTCCCTCGCGTTGTGGCTCTTGACCCCGCTCTTTCTGCTCTGCTTCCCGAGGTGCTCATTGGCGTAGGCGCAGCCCGCTTTGCGGCGATCGCTGAGCGTTGTTTGACCCCCAAGGTCGCCCCAGTTGTTGCCGTCCAGCACCTTCACACAAGCCTGGTGAGCGTGGCTGAGGAGTCCAAACGAGTGGTTGAAGCGTTAAGAGCGGGCCGGACGATCAGCTTCCGCCATCTGATCTCAGATGCAGATTCAACCTTGGTGGTTGTAGCCAGATTTCTCGCGCTCCTTGATCTCTACCGTCAGGGAGTCCTCCGTTTTGACCAGGTGATCGCCCTTGGAGAGCTTCAGATCAGTTGGACAGGCTCCGATTCCGGCGAGATTGAGGCTACAGATGAGTTTGATATCCCAGTAATTCCGACAGAAGAGGGCGAAAATGTCTAATCCCGAAGTTGAGCGTTCTATCGAAGCGATATTGATGGTCGTGGATGAGCCGGTCACCGAGCTCACCTTGGCCTCAGTTTTAAGCGTCACCGTGGATGAAGTTATCGCCGCGCTGGAGAACCTCGCAGGTTCATACGAAGGTCGTGGCTTCTGCCTCAAGGCGATCAATGGCGGCTGGCGCTTTTACAGCAACCCAGATTGCGCCGCGGTCGTTGAAAAGTTCGTTTTAGATGGCCAGCAGAACCGCCTTACCCAGGCGGCGCTAGAAACCCTTGCCGTAATCGCCTATAGACAGCCGGTCTCTCGCGCCCGCGTATCTGCAATTCGCGGAGTAAATGTCGAGGCGGTTATGAAGACTCTGGTCACACGTGGTTTGGTCGAGGAGTACGGCCTTGAGCCTGAAACCGGAGCGATTCTTTACAAGACAACTAGCTACTTCCTAGAACGCCTCGGTCTTAACTCCCTGGATGATCTTCCTGCGCTGGCTCCTTACCTGCCAGACCTCGATCGCCTCGATGAGGTTCTGGAATCCCTTACCGACTAATCGGTCTCAATCCATCCGTTTGGCCCATATACCTGTTCTAGCGTAGACTCGCGCCTTCAAGCCTTCCTTAGGAAACCTCAAAAATATGGAGGGAGGCGCTTTGACTGTCGAGAATGGATAGCCACGAAATGCCTGAGTTACGCCTAAATAAGATTATCGCCGACGCCGGAATCACCAGTCGTCGCGGAGCGGATGAATTGATCATCGATGGGCGAGTTAGCGTCGATGGGTTTGTTATCAGAGAACTTGGCGCAAAATTTGACCCTGATTTGGTCAAGGTATCGGTTGATGGTGAGACAATTTTACGTTCTTTGACTAAGACTTATCTTGCACTTCATAAACCTAAAGGTGTTTTGTCTACCATGTTCGACCCAGAAGGCCGACCCTCACTTTCAGATTTTATCGACCTACGCACTGAACGCCTCTTCCATGTTGGGCGCCTCGATAAGGACTCTGAAGGGCTAATTCTTCTGACTAATGATGGCGAACTGACCTTCCGAGCGACCCATCCCTCCTTTGGCCTAGAAAAGACTTACATCATTGAATTTGATGGAAAGTTGCCTACCGGAGTCGATAAGGTGCTTTTGAAAGGAATCGAGCTCGAAGATGGAATGGGGAGGGTGCTCACCTTTAAGCAGCTCTCACCCCAGTGGATTGAAGTCAGCATCCACGAAGGTCGATATCACATCATCCGTCGTTTGATGGAGGCGGTGGATGTTCATGTCCTTCGATTGATCAGGACCAAATTTGGACCGATCTCTCTGGGAGATACCGTTGAGGGAAGATGGCGGGATTTAAATAGCGGCGAATTGTCAAGCCTACAAAAGGCTTTAGATCTTTAACGTTTAATCTATTAACTGTTGATTTATTAATAAAACGCTATATCGATAAAAAATTGATAGGCCAGATAAAAATAGTTTTATCGATATTACTTACCAATATCAGGCGCAAAATCGTCGAAAAATAACTCTTTATCGATATTTGATATCAGAGGTTGGCTAAGGGTTAATTGAAGCGGTTCAGATCCAGTCGTTCTTAATGCCTTTTTATCGATATAAATATAAATTGTCTAATCAAGTTATAAATACCGCATAGAAGCAGAGGTAAGGGGTACGATTTGCCAATGTCTAGCGTCAGAGCGATCCGTGGGGCGACCCAAGCGGCGGCTAATACCAGCCAGGCTATAGGCGATGCCACAAAGGAACTTCTGCTGGAGATCCTAAAAGCCAATAACCTCTCACCAGATGAAGTGATCTCAGTAATCTTTACCGTAAGCCCGGATTTAAATGCCGCCTTTCCGGCAGGATCGGCTCGAGAGCTCGGTTTCAGCGAAGTTCCGCTAATTTGCAGCGTCGAGATCGACGTACCTGGCGCCCTTGAACGCACGATCAGGGTCATGGCCCACGTAGAAACGAGCCTGTCTAAGAGCGAAATTTCGCATATCTACCTTGGTGCAGCGAAATCGCTTCGGCGAGATATCGCCCAATAAGTGAAAAACCGGTAGAAAATGGCAGATTTTTCGGAGCAGACGCCACCCTTTAAGAGCGTACGTATCGTCGGTTCAGGGTTAATTGGTACCTCAATTGGATTAGCCCTGGTCTCTCGCGGTGTCGAGGTGGAGATGGTGGATGTCGATCCGCGAGCCCAAGGCCTTGCCCGAGATCTTGTGAAATCAAGAGTTTTAACTGACCCGGAGCTAACGGTCTTGGCTCTACCGACTAGTGCTCTGTCTGGTGCTCTGGAGGAGCAATTTTCTATCAACCCAGGATCTAAATTTATAGATATTGGCAGTGTTAAGACTAAACCTTTACTTGATGTATCGAAATCCAAGGTTTTAAGGAGCAACTTCCTTGCTACCCATCCGATGGCCGGCCGTGAGGTCGGCGGCGCTGAGTCAGCTCGCGCCGACTTATTTCAATCTAGAACCTGGGTCTATATACCCTCTGATCTAGCAGGAACTCCTGTAGATCCCGACTTGTTGAAGTCAGGGATCTGGATGATCAAAGCTCTGGGTGGAGTGCCGGTTGCGATGCAGGCAGATGAGCATGATCGGGCGGTAGCTCTGGTCTCGCATCTGCCACAGGCTCTCGCCTCGCTCTTGGCTGGGCAACTTATTTCGGGGGATCCAACTTCGCTGGCTTTGGCGGGGGCCGGTCTGCGAGATACCACTCGAATTGCCGCCTCCAACCCCGCGCTTTGGGATGAGATCCTGACTTCAAATTCACAAGAGTTGCTGCCGCTATTAATAAATCTACAAAGCGATCTTTCTGCGCTAATAAGCGCCTTTAAGTCGGGAGAATCCGTAGCTAAATTTATTGAAGATGGAAATCAAGGCAGGGCTTTGATTCCGGGTAAACACGGGGGAGTGGCTCGCGAATATACATATCTTCCGGTCGTTATCGAAGATAAGCCTGGCCAATTAGCTGCGCTAGTCAGCGAGTGTGCTGCGGTCAACGTAAATATTGAAGATTTAAGTATCGAACACTCACCAGGTCAATTCACTGGACTCATTACCCTTGCACTATCCGAGAATGATGCGCAGATTCTGAGCACGCATCTAATTGGATCGGGTTGGAACGTTCACGCTCCGAGATAGAATAGATATCGCGTAAATTAAATTTGATATGCGCAAGCAACGATGGGAAGTAAGTAAATGATCGTCGTAGCTATCGATGGACCTAGCGGCGCAGGTAAATCCAGCACTGCTAAGGCAGTGGCTAAACGCGCTGGCTGGAGTTACTTAGACACTGGTGCGCTTTACCGAGCGCTGACTTGGCTCGCGCTACGCGAGAAGTTAGAGAACCCAGAAGAGATATTGGCAGCGCTAAAGAGATTTCCATTGCGTTTTGTTGCAAATCCCAACAACCCGGAAATATTTGTCGGTGACGTTAATGTAAGTGTTGAAATTCGTTCCGAAGATGTCACCAATGCAGTGAGTAAATTTAGTGCGATCCCAGAATTGCGCGCCGAATTATTAAATGTGCAACGTAAGTTTATTTCGAGCGCTGATCGCGGCATAGTCGTTGAAGGACGCGATATCGGAACTGTTGTTGCACCCGATGCTGCTTTAAAAATATATTTGCAAGCTGATATTGAAGCCCGCGCACAGCGTCGATCAGCCGAAATAGATGCGCCAACTGATTCAGTTGGCCAATCACTTGCAGCGCGTGATGCTATTGATTCCACCCGAGCTGCGTCGCCATTAGCGAAAGCGATGGATGCCGTTCTGATTGATTCAACTTCATTAACTTTAGAAGAGACCGCCGATTGGGTATGGGAGTTGCTCAAGGAACGTTCCTTGCTTGGGCTGCCGATAGTTGCGATTTTAGGTCGTCCTAATGTTGGAAAATCAACGCTAATTAATCGCTTCATCGGACGTCGCGAAGCAATCGTGGAAGACACACCAGGTGTTACGCGCGATCGCGTGCAATATGAATGTGAATGGGGCGGACGCCGATTTATTATTATGGATACAGGCGGCTGGGAATCTAAACCTGATGGAATTTCCGTTCAAGTTAGCGCATCGGCTGAACTTGCAATGCAAGAAGCCGATGTCTTGGCCTTCGTAGTCGATGCACATGTTGGGGCGCTAGATGAAGATGACATCTTGGTTCAGGAGCTGCGTAAAGTTAAAAAACCAATGGTTTTAATCGCAAATAAGGTAGATAGTGATGTTGATGAAGCCGATGCACATGCGCTTTGGAATTTAGGTTTGGGAGAACCACGCTTTGTTTCAGCGTTGCACGGTCGTGGCAGTGGAGATCTTTTAGATTACATAGTTTCGGAAATGCCTGAAGTTGGCGGTGCACAGACACAAGATGGCTATCGCAAGATTGCCCTAATTGGTCGACCTAACGTAGGAAAATCAAGTTTATTAAATGCGCTAGCGGGGGAGAATCGTTCGATTGTTGATGATGTCGCCGGCACAACGCGAGATCCAGTTGATGAGCTGATTGAATTCGGCGGATCGATCTGGCGCTTTATCGACACAGCTGGTCTGCGTAAGCGAGCGAATCAGGCAAGTGGCACTGATTATTACGCAACTCTGCGCACACAAGCGGCGTTGGAACGTTGCGAATGCGCCGTTGTTGTTCTGGATGCATCTGAACCGATTTCAGAACAAGATTTGCGAGTTATCACAATGGTGGAAGAAGCCGGTAAGGCGATGGTCATTGTGATGAATAAATGGGATCTAGTAGATGAAGATCGCCGCGATCAGTTAGATCGCGAAATTGACCGACACTTAGACCAAGTGGAATGGGCCCAGCGAGTTAATGTCGCCGCTAAAACTGGTTGGCACCGAGATCGGTTAGCGCCTGCACTTCGTACAGCGATCGATAGTTGGGAGCGTCGTGTTCCGACCGCCAAACTCAACTCATTCTTGGGTGCACTTATCGGTGCGACTCCACCACCAGTTCGTGGTGGCAAGCAGCCAAAGATTTACTACGCGACACAAGCCGGTATCGCACCACCTAAATTTGTGGTCTTCTCAAGTGGTTGGATCGAAGCTTCCTATCGCCGCTTCATTGAACGACGCCTCCGCGAAGAGTTCGGCTTTCCAGGCACTCCAGTGCAGGTAGCGATCCGAGTCAAAGAGCGCGATTAATGGCCAAGAGCAAGCTCCTCAACGTCCCAAATGCCTTAACTGGCCTGCGCGCTTTGGGAATTCCACTCTTTATCTATCTAGCACTTGTGCCGGAAGCCGATGGCTGGGCGATTTTAACTTTAGCTATTGGTGGAGCAACGGATTACTTTGATGGAAAGTTGGCGCGCGCCTGGGGGCAAGAGTCGCGCTTTGGTGAATTAGCAGATCCCGCGATCGATCGTCTTTATATCGTCGCCACTTTGATTGTGCTTTATATGCGCGAGGCAATTCCACTTTGGGTTATCGCTCTTTTACTTGGAAGAGATGTGATCTTGGGGTTAGTAACTCTGGTTATGACACTCAACTCTCTAGCACCACTTAAGGTTACTTATCTCGGCAAAGCGGCGACATTTAATCTCTTGTACGCCTTTCCATTTCTGCTCCTTGCGCTACATCCAGGTTGGGCGGGGACTGCGGCATATATTTTGGCCTGGAGTTTTACTTGGTGGGGAGTCGGGCTCTATCTGTACACCGGCGTTACCTATTTCCTAACTGGGGTAGCCGCCATTAGAGTTGCGCGGTAAACAAGAGATGACCAAGGAGATTACGTGTCTTTAATACCTGATGATCTGCAGTACACCAAAGAGCACGAATGGGTTAGTCAGACGTCAACTAATGTTTTTCGAATGGGAATCACTGATTACGCCCAAGGTGCGCTGGGAGATATTGTTTATGTGCAGCTTCCTAAAGTGGGCGAAAGCGTAACTGCAGATAAAGTTTGCGGTGAAGTTGAATCTACAAAGAGCGTCTCTGAAATTTTCGCTCCGGTGACCGGCAAGATTGTTGCGGTAAATGAATCACTTGGGCAAGCTCCAGAAAATATTAATTCGGCACCATACGGATCTGGTTGGCTCGCTGAAATCGAGGTTGCCGCAACACCAAGTGGCTTACTATCGCCAGAGCAGTACCGTCAAATTACCGCGTAAAAATCTCGCGCTTTTCCACTGAATCTCATCTCTTTTTCCGCTTGATTTCTTTCCGCTCTCACCCTAATGTCAGCCTCAGGTAGAAGTTGAACCTGTCCGAGGATTGAAGCGAAAGGAGGCTCGCTATGGAGAATGTGTCAGA
>WLQO01000028.1 GCA_009698295.1 Actinomycetota bacterium
AATCTGCCAAAGCTGCTGCGCGACATAGCGACGAGAAGAAGGGCTAATTTCCTTGAGCGAAATTCGTTTATCCTCAGAGAAAAGACTCCGCCTTTTTTCAGGACGCGGATTTCCCGAACTATCTGATGCAGTCGCTGCCGAACTTGGAATCCCGCTAACACCAACATCTGCATATGACTTTGCAAATGGCGAAGTATTTGTTCGCTTCGAAGAATCTGTTCGCGGATGCGACGCCTTTGTTATTCAGAGCCACACAGCTCCAGTAAATAAGCAGATCATGGAACAGTTGATTATGGTCGATGCGCTAAAGCGTGCATCAGCGAAACGAATCACAGTTGTTGCACCGTTTTATGGTTATGCCCGCCAGGATAAGAAACATCGTGGTCGCGAACCGATCACTGCTCGCTTGATGGCTGATCTTTATAAAACCGCTGGCGCCGATCGTTTAATGGTTGTTGATCTGCATACTTCACAAATTCAAGGATTCTTTGATGGTCCTGTTGATCACTTATTCGCTCTTCCAATGCTCGCTAATTACGTTGGCAGCAAAGTCGATCGCACTCGTTTAACAATTGTTTCGCCAGACTCTGGTCGCGTGCGCGTGGCCGAGCGTTGGTCAGAACTCCTCGGTGGATGCCCGATCGCCTTTATCCATAAAACTCGCGATCCTCGCGTTCCAAATGAATCTGTGACTGGAAAAGTTGTTGGTGAAGTAGATGGCCAAACTTGTGTGGTTATTGATGACATGATCGACACCGCCGGAACAATTACAAAAGCCGTTGATGCATTAATTGCAGCCGGCGCCAAAGAGGTAATTGTTGCCGCAACTCACGCAGTATTTTCTGGCCCTGCGGTGGAACGCCTTAAGGCTTCGAAAGTGACAGAAGTTGTTGTTACAGATTCACTGCCAATTGATGAAGATAAGCGCTTTGATGGCCTAACCGTCCTCTCAATCGCTCCGCTTCTCGCACGCGCTATCCGTGAAGTCTTTGAAGATGGCTCAGTAACTAGTCTTTTTGACGGCCACAGCTAACACAGGCTAATATCGCCCCATAGTTTCCGGCGAGGGTGAAAAACTCCGTAATCGACGGTAAGGATTTAACTCCTGCTGGGACTTTGTGAAGTAACCGAAGTTTCCAGAGCAAAACCAATTAAAACAAACAGGAGTAATTAAAATGGCAGAAATTAAGATCACCGGCACAACACGTACTGAATTCGGCAAGGGTGCGTCACGTCGTGCACGAGTAGCAGGTCTTGTTCCTGCAGTTATTTACGGACACGGCGAAAAGCCACAACACATCACTCTTCCAGCGCGCGAACTCGGCGTTGCTCTGAAGCAATCAAACGTTCTTCTGCAAATCAACATTGATGGCAAGGATGAGCTAACACTTCCAAAGGCGATTGTTCGCCATCCGCTAAAGCAGATCCTCGAGCACATCGACCTTGTCGCTGTTCGTCGTGGTGAAAAAGTTACTGTTGCAGTTCCTGTTCACACAGAAGGCGAACACGATCGCGACGGAATTCTTGAGCACGTTAACCACACGATTGATGTTGAAGTTGAAGCAACTGCAATTCCTTCATTCTTCACACTCGACCTCACAGGTCTTGCAGCCGGTGCTTCTCTTTACGCAGAGAACGTTGCATTGCCTGCTGGCGTTGTCTTGATCTCTGATCCAAAGACAATCGTGGTCCACCTATCTGAGCGTTCAACTGCGGTTGAAGAAGTTGCAGTAGTCGCACCTGCTGCAGATGCAGCAGCGGCACCAGCACCTGATGCCGAGAAGAAAGACTAACTAGCCTTACTCTTTCTCCTGTGAGTTCATCTCCTTGGATAATTGTTGGTCTCGGTAATCCCGGCGATCAATATGCCGCCACTCGCCATAACGTTGGTCAGATGGTCATTGATGAACTCGCTAAACGCCACAATGTAAAACTCAGTACCCACAAGTCACGCACCGACATCGCCGCCTATAAGTTAGGCGTAGGTGTCGATGCTTTTTCGGTAATCCTCGCTAAATCAAAGAGTTACATGAACGAATCTGGTGGACCGATAAAAGCTCTCGCTAACTTTTATTCGGTTGAACCTAATCAAATAATCGTTCTTCACGATGAGTTAGATATTCCATTTGCCGCGATTCGCGCGAAAATAGCCGGAGGCGATAATGGCCACAACGGTCTGAAATCACTTACCTCTGCTTTTGATACCCCAGAATATTTCCGAGTTCGTTTAGGCATTGGTCGCCCCATGGGCCAACAAGATCCAGCAGATTTTGTGCTGAAACAATTTAGTAAAGAAGAGAAGAAAGATTTAGCAGAATTCTTAGACCGCGGCGCCGATGTTGTGGAATCGCTGATTGAAAATGGGCTTGAGTTTACGCAATCTAAATTTAATTCTTAAACAACTTTTTTGAAACCCTTCGGACAATTGAGTCCAGTAATCTTCTTAGTGGTACTTCCCTTTTTGCAAGTTATTTGCTTCGAATTTGCAGATGACTTGGGAGCCGATTTATTAGCAGATGAAGTAGGGTTTACTTTATTGGCGGAAGCTACCAATTTTGGAGCGCTAAAATGAAATCCAGCGGCATTAAATTTAAACCACTCTTTATCAATCTTTACTGTTGTGGTTGCCACTTGATTCGATCCATCGCTATTGATAATCGAAAGATTAAGTTTGGCTTGAGTGGCACCATCTTTCCAAAGGCATTTAGCAAGATCGGCTGGTATGAGTAGAGAGTAATGACCGATGAAGCTACCCCCATCCGGTTTCTTGCTAAATGAAGCGACCTTATAAGTGAAAGATTTCGTTTGTGAATCCCATGTTGGCGGCTCATCTTGCGCCAAAGTTGAATTACTAGAGCTAATGCCTACTGGTATGGATTTTGAAAAACTGTTTGCGCAAATAGCGGACAATTCTGTAATTGAACCAAGCTGGCTTTGAGCAATCCAATAACTTCTTAAGAATGTTGAAGTTCCATCCGTTAGTTTCTCTAAAGCTTCAAGCTGTTCATATGGTCCAGAATCATTAATTCCACCCTTCCCAGGGCCCCCTTTACCTCCCAAAAATATCGGAGCACTACAGTCTGAATCAGAAGTGCTACCAGCTGAACAGTAGAAGTTTGGACCAGCGATTGATTTGATGAGTGCCGAATTTGAAGGAGTTATTGGAATATTCTTCAAAACTTCTGGAACTTGTCCAGGTTTTCCTGAAAGCTGATAAATGAAATCTCTACCTGACTTTCTAAATGAAAAATCTAAATCTGTAATTGTTGAAGCTGTCCAACTAGTCCAAGGAATGCTTGAACGAAATTCAATCGAAAATGTATCTAGACTTACATAAGCATCGCGCTTTAAAGAAAAATCGTTACGGCTGAGAACTGCACCATCCATTTGAGTAATTGAATTCGTATAAGTACAGCCACCTTTTCCATCAAATCTACATACTGGAATATCGACTGATACCGGGAGAAGTTGGACATTCACCTGAGGCGCTCTGAAAACTAAACTTTTCTCTTCACCAACTTCAAAGTTTGCCTGGCTAAGGAAACTCACTCCGGGCAAGAAAATGCTTCCACCGCGATGCTTGTATTTGGGAAATTTCCAAACCCATCTATTTCCGCCAGAAGGATAATTTGCTGCAACATCACCATTGAAATTCTTTAAATTCTTCAAAATTCCATTTACATCTGAATCGTAACCCCACTCCTCGATTTTCGGTGGTAATTCCTTCAACGGCACAGCTTCTTCCCGCTTTCCATTTTGATCAATTACAGCAAGGCTCGAAATGCAATCAGACTGACCGCTGGAACTGCATGGCGGAAATTGCGCAACGTAACCCGCGTGATTAAATGGTTTTTGTTGGCAGAGGTCATATGAGATTCCATTGCAGTCGCTAGAATCGAACGAAAAACTCGAAATATCGATTGGCCAACCGTTAATACTTCTTATGGATAAGTTGGCGCCTGTTGGTTGCAAAATACCATTTGGGTAAATATCTATACGCTCATCCACTCTTTTAGTGGGTTCTGGGCTCTTGAAATTTTCAATCAGATTTATTGAATCTGTTTGACTTAAATTGAAAAAAGATCTATCGCTCGAAACTCGGATAATTTCAGCAGCGGAAGCAAAAGTTGAGCAAGAAAATAAAACAATACTAACAATTATGAACTTTATCCGCTTCATATCTACATCATTCTCATCCGGTATTACGCAAGCCTGCAGCAACGCCGTTAATCGTTAGCAACAAGGCGCGAATCAAAGTGGCATCGGAGGATTCTCCTGCAGTACGAACGCGGTGGAGCAAATTAACCTGCAGCAAGTGCAACGGTGAAAGATAAGCATCGCGAACTTGCAGTGTACGAGCCAAGATTGGTTGGTCACCCAGCAGTGCAGTTTTTTCGGTCAGGGCCAAGATCTCTTTAACGGTTAGTTCAAATTCCTCGGTGATCGTGTCAAGGAAGTGATGCAACTCTTTAGGAACAAGAGTTTCAACGTAACGCTTGGCAGTTGCTAAATCAGTCTTTGCCAAAGTCATTTCAACATTACTGATAAAGGTATGGAAGAAGTGCCACTCGTTGAGCATCTTCTTTAATACATCTGACTTGCCAGCTTCGCGCGCTGCTTTTAGGCCCGAGCCGACGCCAAACCAACCCGGAACAATCTGTCGTGATTGGGTCCAACCAAATACCCAAGGAATGGCACGCAGTGAATCAAGGCCACCAGCAGCATCTGGTCGACGTGAAGGACGCGAACCAAGGAAGAGATTTCCGAGTTGTTCAACCGGGGTAGATGCATAGAAATACGCAGGTAGATCAGGGTGATCAATTAATTTGCGATAACGCGCAAATGAGTTATCACTAATCAAATTCATACATTCATTCCATTTAGCGAGGTCTTCTGGGCTTTGACGAGGTCCACGGTTAAGAATTGTGGCTTCAAGGGATGCAGCAAGAGTTAGCTCGACATTCTCGCGGGCCAACGCTGGCAGCGCATATTTATCGCTAATTACTTCACCTTGTTCAGTCATCTTTATCTGACCATCGACTGAGCCCCAAGGAAGTGCAACAAGTGCATCGTAAGTCGGACCGCCACCGCGACCAACAGATCCACCACGTCCATGGAACAGGCGCAACGTGACGCCGTGCTTCATCGCAACATCGCGCAATGCGCGCTGTGCGCGGTGGATTTCCCATTGGCTAGTTGCAATACCAGCATCCTTATTTGAATCAGAATAACCAAGCATTACCTCTTGCGCATCGCCACGCAGTTTTACCAATGCGCGATAAGTTGGATCGCTAAGTAATTTCTCCAGGATTTCTCCTGCAGCACGAAGTTCAGCAACAGTTTCTAGCAGCGGAGCAAAACCAATCTTGGCTACTTTCTTATCTAAATCAACTAATCCAGCAGCCTTTCCGATTAAGGTCGCTGCGAGTAAATCATCGGCGCCTTTAGTCATTGAGACGATGTAGGTTTCGATAACTTCTGACCCAAAACGTTCGATTAAGTCATCAATTGCTTTAAAGGTATCGAAAGTCTTCTTGCCGGCGGCATCCAAAGCGTCAGTTTTAATCGGAGCAGATGCGCCGAGGGCTTGAGCCAAGATCGGGAATTTATCTGCATGCGAAAGTTCTAAGTAACCAGCTGGCATTACTTGCTTCAGTAAGTTGTGATGGGCATCTGAATGCTCGCGGATATCTAAAGTTGCATGGGTTAAGCCGAAAGCTGCAATGCTGCGGATTGTGCGCTCTAGCAAGCCTGTAGCAATTAATTCACCGCGATGAGCAAAGAGTGAATCACGCATCAAAGTTAAATCTGAAATTAACTCAGCTGAGTTCGCATAATCTCGCCCTGGGACATGTGGCGCTCCTGTTGCGTGGCGATTACGGGTAAAAACTAAGCGATGCACAATTGCAGTTGCTTTTAGGCGGTACGGCTCTTGCTGATTAAGGCGCAGGAAGCGCGCTTCAAATTCAGGAATGTTTTTAAGATCGCGTTCTACCGAAGCGGTTAATTCCGGTGTAGCGCCAGCGATGCGAGTTGAAACCGAGAGCAGCTGACGAAGTTGATCCATTGCCGCAATTGTTGTGCGGATGGCATGGCCAACTTGCAGAACTACCGCATCTTCAGTTACTTCTGCTGTGATATTTGGATTTCCATCACGGTCTCCGCCGATCCAAGTACCAAAGGTAAGTGGTCGGGCATCAACTGGCAGATTGATATTCAAACGCTTTAGTTCGCGAGCAAAGTCATTTAATACTTCTGGCACAGTATTGCGCGCCAAATCATCAAGGTAATAAAGCGCATTCATCGCTTCATCGAGTGGTTCTGGACGATCTAGTCGAAGCTCATCGGTCTGCCATAAAAGATCCACTGTTTCGGCAAGGCGCTCATGTTGGCGAGGATTTAGATCTTGGTCTAACAACTTGGCGATTTCGCCGAGTTTATTTAATATCGAACGACGCGCCGCTTCAGTTGGATGCGCGGTGAAAACTGGGCGGACCATTAATTCGCTGATCCATTGTTCTAACTGCTGGTGAGTAAATTCGTGGCCCGGAGTTTGAGCTTTGTAAGCTTCTTCAATCTTGTCAATTGCGCGACTTAACCAAGATCCGCCGGCTGCGCGAGATTGTGCAAGCACACGTGCTCGGTGAACTTGTTCTGCCACATTTGCAAGATGGAAATAAGTACTAAATGCACGCACCAGCTGAACTGAATCTTCGACCGAGAGTTTTTCTAGCAGTTCATTTCCGCCGCCTTTGCGCACTGATTCAACTAAATCAAGCAAACCTTGGCCTTCTTGGCGAACTAGTGATTGGCCCAATAAATCGCCGAGCTTGCGCACGTCGCTGCGCAACACCGCATCATCGTTTGCGATGTTCTTGGAATTGTTGAGGCTCTGCGTCACAGGCATATCCTCTCAGGAATATCAGCGAGTTTGATACGTAAATATGCGCGTTAGACTTGGTACATCAAGCCCCCTCCCTTTTTGGGAACGGGGCCAAACGGCTTTTCTACGTGAGGATTGGTGGGGTGAAATGCGTGCGCTAGTACAGATGGTTGGCAGCGATAGCGCTGTCGCATCTTGCCTGCACGATTCTGCGAAGCTAATCGCACCGGCGGCAACCTATCCGTTTCTACTTGCAAATCTTGCGCAAGAAGCCCCACTGCTGATCGTCACGAGTTCAAGTCGCAGCGCTGAAGATTTAGCAAATGAATTACGCGAATTACACAACCATGTTCTGGAGTTTCCGGCTTGGGAAACTTTGCCACATGAGCGTTTAAGTCCGCGAAGTGACACAGTTGCTAGGCGTTTAGCCACTTTGGCAGATCTGGCAGCAGGCAATAATGAAAAGATAATTGTTGTCGCTCCGATTCGTGCAGTGATTCACCGCTTTATCGCAGATTTAGCAAGCCAACCTTTACAGAGTTTAGAAATCGGTAGCGAAGTTGATTTAACATCTTTAATTACCAACTTAACTAATCTGGCTTATACCCGCACCGATTTAGTTGAAAAGCGTGGTGAATTCGCAGTTCGCGGCGGAATTGTTGATCTGTTCTTGCCGCTTTCAGAACATCCTGTGCGCATTGACTTCTTTGGCGATGAAATTGAAGAGTTGAGTTATTTTGATGTAGCCAGCCAACGCACAACTAATCCAGTGGTCGGTGCCTTAAAGATTCTTCCTTGCCGGGAGCTATTACTAACATCTGATATTCGCACACGTGCAGAAAGTGCTAAATCTAAATACCCAGCAGCCTTGGAAATTTTAGATCGAGTCGCACAAGGTATTTCGACTGAAGGTATGGAATCACTTATTCCAATATTGATCGATCAAACTGAAACCATCTTGCAGCGGATGCCGCAGGGAAGTGAAGTTATCTTTATTGATGATGAACGCATCCGCATGCGCACCATTGATTTACTTGCGACAAATGAAGAGTTTTTTGAAGCAGCCTGGTCACATGCCGCACTTGGAGCGGTGGCGCCCCTGCCAGTCACGGATGCGACATATCTTTCTTGGGATGAATTAAAGAATGAAGTTCTTCGCTGCCAACTTACTTCGCGCGCGCTTAACCCATTTGGTTCAGATTTAGATAAGTCCGCGGATTTCTTAGATTTCCAAGCGATTGATCCACTTCGTGCAGATATGGATCGCGCAATCAGCACTTTGCAGAGCGCAGTAGATGCTGGTTTCTCAATTATCTTTTCAGCCGCGGGCCAAGGTATGGCAGAACGTTATGCCGGCATCTTCCGCAGCGCTGACCTGCCAGTTGTCGTAGTTCCGGAGTTAAGAGCGGTGCCAACTAAAGGTTCAATTCATATAACGCAATCTGCAATCGCTCATGGATTTACCTCACAATCTGCACGGATCTTATTTATTACCGAACGCGATTTAACTGGAAGTAAAGCATCAGCAAAAGATGGTGTGCGCATGCCATCTAAACGCAAACAAGCAGTTGACCCGCTAGAACTTCGCGCAGGAGATTTCGTCGTCCATGAGCAACACGGAATTGGGCGTTATGTTGAAATGGTGCAACGCACAATCGGCGGAGTCACTCGTGAATATTTAGTAATTGAATACGCACCAGCAAAGCGTGGGCAACCCGGTGATCGCGTCTTTGTTCCAACCGATACCTTGGAACAAGTAAGTAAATACATAGGCGGAGAATCACCTACGGTGCATCGCATCGGAAGCGGTGAATGGCAGAAAGCCAAAGGCCGCGCGCGCAAGGCGGTAAAACAGATCGCGGGCGAATTAATTCGACTATATGCCGCGCGCACAAGTTCTCCTGGTTTTGCTTTTTCACCTGACACTCCTTGGCAGCGCGAGCTAGAAGATGCATTTTCTTATATTGAAACTCCAGATCAGTTATCGACGATTGAAGAAGTAAAGCGCGATATGGAAAAGCCTTATCCAATGGATCGCATTATTTGCGGCGATGTTGGTTATGGCAAGACTGAGATCGCGATTCGCGCCGCTTTTAAAGCGGTTCAAGATGGCAAACAAGTTGCTGTTCTGGTTCCGACCACTTTGTTAGTTCAGCAGCACGAGAAAACATTTGCAGAAAGATATGCCGGCTTTCCGATACGAGTTGCTGGGTTATCACGTTTTAATACCGCCAAAGAATCGAAAAAAATCTTGGCCGAACTCACGGCTGGCAGCGTTGATGTGGTGATCGGTACTCACCGTTTACTTTCACAAGACGTTGTTTTTAAAGATTTGGGATTAGTTGTTGTGGATGAAGAACAACGATTTGGCGTTGAGCAGAAAGAATCGCTGAAAAAGATGCGCACAACAGTGGATGTTTTAGCGATGTCGGCCACGCCTATCCCGCGCACCTTGGAAATGGCAGTCACTGGTATTCGCGAAATGTCTACGATCACAACTCCGCCGGAAGAGCGCCATCCAATTCTTACTTATGTCGGAGCGGCTGAAGATGCGCAGATCCGCGCAGCGATTCACCGTGAATTATTACGTGATGGCCAAGTTTTCTATATTCACAATCGCGTGGAATCAATTGATCGCGCAGCTTCGAAGATACAAGAGTTGGTGCCTGAAGCACGAATTCGAATTGCACATGGACAGATGAGCGAAGGTGCGCTAGAAGATGTGATCTTGGCATTTTGGAACCGCGACTTTGATGTACTTGTTTGCACAACAATTGTGGAAAGTGGTTTGGATATCCAAAATGCCAACACTTTAATTGTGGAGCGAGCCGATAATTTTGGGCTATCTCAACTTCATCAATTGCGTGGGCGCGTAGGTCGTGGGCGCGATCGCGCATATGCATATTTCCTTTATCCACCAGATCAACCACTGACTGAAGTCGCGCTAGACCGCTTAAAAACAATTGCGACAAATACTGATTTAGGCGCAGGTATGCGCGTTGCTCTTAAAGATTTGGAAATTCGCGGTGCCGGCAATCTATTAGGTGGCGAACAATCTGGCCATATCGCAGACGTTGGCTTTGATTTATATATGCGCATGGTTGGTGAAGCGGTAAATGATTACAAGACCGGAATCATTGATAAAGAAGAAGAAGTGCACGAATGCAAAGTTGAACTTCCGATCAATGCCCACCTTTCTGAACTTTATGTACCAGGAGAGCGCTTACGCCTTGATCTATATCGTCGCCTCGCAGATGTTGCTAAACCTGAAGATGTGCAGTCGATTCGCGAAGAGTTACTGGATAGATTCGGGGAACTTCCTGAGGAAGCACAAGCGTTGTTAGCTGTTGCACAGTTGCGAGCGTTGGCGAAATCTCATGGAATTCGTGAAGTTGTAGCAACTGGAAAATTTTTGAGACTTGCACCGCTTACCTTGCCCGAATCGCGCCAATTGCGTTTAACGCGCTTGTATCCAGGGTCGCTATATAAAGGTCCAACGCGCACCGCCTTGGTTACATTGCCGAAAAATCCAGCATGGAATCCGTCTAAACCAACGGCAGAAATAGTGGATACTTCTCTCCTGACCTGGGTTACCGAGGTCGTTGACCAATTAACGAAAGCGAGCACCACGTGAAGAAGATCTTGGCTGTCCTGACAATTGCATCAAGCCTCTTTTTAACAGGTTGCTCCCAAACTAACGAAGCCGCATCAATCGGTGACTTCAAAATTACTCAGACCGAACTGCAAAGCAGCATCGATGCAGTGATCTCTGAGCGCTCCAAAGTAGATGCTTCGCAGATGCAACTCGAAACTGGCGATGCTTTAAATCGCGGTCAATTGCGCTTCAAGATTTTGATGCATACCTTTGATGAGATCGCTAAGGAATTAAAGCTCGAAGTTACTTCTAGCGATATCGAAGCGAAGAAGGCGACCATTATCGAATCAGTTGGTGGCAAAACTGAACTTCCGAAGAATTTGGTAAATGCCGCTATCGCACAACAAGATTTTGATACTTATGTACGTGCAATAGTTATATCTGAGCAAGTTTCTTCTGCACTAGCCGCATCTGGCGTAGCCGAGGCTGATGTTTCAAATAAAGTCGGCCAATTACTTTCAGCTAAAGCGAAAGAACTTGGCGTCAAGGTCAATCCACGTTACGGAGTATGGGATAACGAAGTTGGCGACGTTGTTGCAGCTAACGTAACCGGCGACGCCGTAAAGCCATCAACTAAGTAAAAATATGTCAGGTTCAGAACTTCAACGCCTCGTTGAGGTAATGGATCGCCTTCGTTCACCTGGTGGTTGTCCTTGGGATGCTGAACAAACCCATGAATCGCTCGTGAAATATTTACTTGAAGAGTCGTACGAATTTATCGATTCAGTAGATGCTAAAGATCGCGAAGGCATGCGTGAAGAACTCGGTGATATCTTGCTGCAGGTTTACTTCCATTCGCGTATTGCCGAAGATCATCCAACTGATCCGTTTTCAATTGAAGATGTGGCACGTGCAATTGCAGATAAGTTAATTCGCCGTCACCCACATGTCTTTGAAGGTTTGCAAGTTTCTGGGACCGAAGAAATTATTGATAACTGGGAAGAGATTAAAGCGAAAGAGAAAGGGCGCACATCAGCACTTGATGGCGTGGCCCTGGCCCAACCTGCACTTCCGTTGGTGGAAAAACTTCTCTATCGCGCCGAAAAATATAAAGTTAAAGTTGAGTTAACAAAGTACCAAAGTGATAAGCCGGCTACTGACGAAAGCGTCGGCGAAGCCCTCGCTTCAATAATCGCGTGGGCGCGCGATAACGAGATTGACCCAGAAAATGCGCTGCGCCTATATGGCCGCCAAATAGCCGAGCAAATTAAGGCAGCTGAGTCGCGGTAGTATTGCCCTATACCGTTCAGCGCTGAGCGTGCTCAATCGAAAGCAATTCTTAGGAGATATCCAAATGGCAATTATCGAAGTAATCGGCGCTCGTGAAATTCTTGATTCGCGCGGAAACCCAACTGTTGAAGTTGAAATAGAACTCGAAGATGGCACCCAAGCACGCGCTG
>WLQO01000029.1 GCA_009698295.1 Actinomycetota bacterium
AGCAGCTAAGAAGGCAGCTCCAAAGCGCCGCCGCAAGAAGGCAGCAGCTCCAGCAGCTGCTCCAAAGAAGCGCCGCCGCAAGAAGGCAGCAGCTAAGTAATTTATTACTTAATAAAAAACCCGCCACTTTATGTGGCGGGTTTTTTATTGCACTTTTCTCTTTAACTTTATCTAATTACTTTTCTTTCAAATCTTTTCTAAGCGAATCTGAAACTCTCTCAAATATTTCAGCAAGGGTTGCCTGATCGCCTTTAGATAAATGATCCACAAAGCGAGCGCGCACACTTTCCACATGATCTGGCGCTGCACCAACAATCGCCTTCCAACCTTTAGCGGTCATTACAGCGAAGTAACCACGTTTATCTATTGGACAGGCTTCGCGCTTTACCCAACCGGCTTTCTCCATCACCTTCATCCGGTGAGAAAGGCGGGACCTGGAAAGCATCGCCATCTCGGCAAGTTCTGCCATCCGCATCCGGCGATCTGGGGCATCGCTTAATTGGGCCAAGATTTCGTAATCAGCCATCGATAATTCGTGCTGGGCTAGATCTAAATCCAGGGCCTCAAGCAGACGGCGGCTGGCCACGATATATCTGCGCCAAGCCTTCATTTCGACTGGGTTGAGCCAGCGAGGTGAGGTAGCGTTTTGCCGTGCCATTTGGCAATCATACGTTAATAAACGTTGATGTTGAATCTTCAACTACTTTCTAGAAGGCAAAGGAACGCATGAGCGCAGCAGGAAAGCCACTCGTAAGCGGAATTGATCCATCACATATCGATAACTCATTCCGCCCCCAAGATGATCTTTATCGATACTTCAATGGAACCTGGCTGAAAAACCACGAGATCCCGCAAGATCGCTCATCAGATGGCGTTACCTATCAACTCTTTATCGAAGCCGAAGCCCAGGTCCGAGACATAATCGAGACTGCAACCGGAGCAGGTAGCGCCCAAAAGATCCGCGATTTATATGACTGCTTTTTAGATACCGCAGCAATTGAAAAATCTGGGATCACTCCTCTGCTCGATGATCTTGCGGCGATCGATCGCATCTCAAACGCTGCCGAATTTATTAAAACTTTAGCCGGCCTAGAAATGCGCGGACTTGGCGGCGCATTTGGTCTGGGTATTTATGGCGATGCCATGAACTCTGAAATGAACATTATCTATTTGGGCCAAGGCGGCCTCTCTTTGCCAGATGAGGCGTATTACCGCGAAGAACAATATGAAGAAATTCGCCAAGCATTTAAAGTTCACGTCGCCAAAATGTTCGCCCTTGCCAAAATTGAAAATGGCGCAATGTTGGCCGAACAGATTTACGAGCTAGAACGCCAGATCGCATCTCACCATTTTGATCAAGTAAAAGATCGCGATGTGGAACTGACATATAACAAGATGACCTTTAACGAACTCTGCGCCCTTGCGCCACATTTTGATTGGGCGAGCTGGTTGGAATATAGCCAGATCCCAAGAAGCGCCTTCGATGAATTAGTTGTGCAGCAACCTCCATTTTTCGCAGGTCTGTCATCGATCTTGGAGAACTTTGAACCAGCCCCTTGGAAGGCATGGATGAAGTGGCAGTTGATTTCAGGGGCTGCGGCTTACCTAACTGATGACTTTGTAGATCAAAACTTTGATTTCTATGCCAAGACTTTATCTGGCACCCCCGAAATTCGGGTGCGCTGGAAGCGCGCTATCTCGTTTGTAGAAGGCGCACTCGGCGAAGCGATCGGTCAGATCTATGTACAGCGCCACTTCCCGGAGGCTGCCAAAGTTGCGATGCTCGAACTAGTCGATAATTTAATTGAGGCCTATCGCATCAGCATCAATGACCTCTCTTGGATGAGCCCTGAAACAAAAGCCAAGGCGCTAGATAAGTTGGCCAAGTTCACCCCCAAGATCGGCTACCCGGATAAATGGCGCGATTATTCAGCGCTAACAATTACTCGCGATGACCTCTTTGGAAATATTGGACGGATCACCAAATTCACCCGCGATATTGAATTAGCTAAAATCGGCAAGCCAGTTGATAAGACGGAATGGTTGATGACCCCACAAACCGTCAATGCTTATTATCATCCGATCCAAAATGAGATCGTCTTTCCTGCTGCGATTTTGCAGCCGCCATTCTTTGATCTATCTGCCGATATCGCAGTTAACTACGGCGGCATCGGCGCAGTTATTGGCCACGAGATCGGCCATGGCTTTGATGATCAAGGATCTAAATTCGATGGCGATGGAAATATGATCGATTGGTGGACACAAGCCGATCGCACCGAGTTTGAAAAGCGCGCCAACGCACTTATTGCACAATTTGATGCGTTATTTCCGGAAGAGACCCCAGATATACACGTTAACGGGGCTTTAACAGTCGGTGAGAACATCGGAGACCTCGGTGGCTTAGCAATTGGATTTAAAGCCTATAAATTGGCTTTAAAGGGCGCTCAGGCCCCTGTAATTGATGGTTTAACTGGTGAGCAACGTTTCTTCCTATCTTGGGCGCAAGCTTGGCGCGGCAAGGTTCGCGCCGAAGAACTGCGCCGTCGCATCGCAACTGATCCTCATTCACCTTATGAATTCCGCTGCAACGCGATCGTTCGCAATATCAACGATTTCTACCAGGCCTTTGATCTGACTGAGGGCGATAAGTTGTGGCTGGCCGAAAGTGAACGCGTCGAAATCTGGTAAAGATTTCGACCGAAGACCTAGCGAGATCTGGTAACACAACGTTTATGGGTCTAACTTAGCGATATGAAGATTCGCGCCGCAGTACTGGTTGCCCCTGGCCGATATGAAGTTCAAAGCTTTGATCGCCCCAAGTTAGAAGATGGGGCGCTCTTGATGCGCGTTGAATTATCTGGAATTTGTGGCACTGATAAGCACACCTATCAAGGCGAAACCAAACAATATGCCGGCACTGAATCTGAAACAGATACTCCCTTTCCAATTATTCAAGGCCATGAAAATGTTGGGATTATTGAAGAGCTAACACCTGCAATTGAAGAGTCTGGAGATTTCTACCAAGCGCCGGTAAAAGTCGGCGACCGGATCGTGATGTGTCCCGACATGATCTGTGGCAAATGTTTCTATTGCACCCACATCCAGGGATACACCTGGTGCTCAAAATCGCAATGTTATGGAAATAGTTTTACCAGCGCCCAGTGGCCACATCTCTTGGGTGGTTGGGCCGAATACATGTATTTCAAACCCGGCACTTTCTTTTATAAAGTTCCTGAAAATATTCCGCCAAAGGTGGCTGTTCTTGCTGAGTTAATGGCTTGTGCTGCATCTTTAGATAAATTAAAGGATTTCAGTTCTTATTCAATTGAAGGCTTTACCACCGGAGATACCGTTGTTGTTTTTGGCGTTGGGCCACTTGGCTTGTTACACCTGGCCAAATTAGGAATCATGGGAGCCGGCAAAATAATTTGTATAGATAAATCTGATTACCGTTTAGATTTAGCGAAAAGATTTGGCGCAGATTTAACAATCAACGTCGACAAGACAACTCAAAGCGAGCGCCTCAAGTTAATCCATTCTCTGACTGGTGGAATCGGGGCTGACGTTGTCTTGCATATGACCAATCGCCCTGAGCCCGTGATCGAAGGTATCGAGATGCTCCGTCGTGGCGGCACTTTGCTAGAAATGGGTAACTTTGCCGACACCGGTGAAGTCTCCATCAGTATGCATCGCCACGTGCTCAGCAAAAATCTCAGGCTGATTGGACTTTCTAACCACCCAATAAATGCCTATGGCCCTTCGTTAAAACTCTTCGACAAATATGCCAAGCAATACCCATTCGCCGACCTCGTAACCCACGAATATGGATTGGATCAGGCAGATGAGGCTATGAATATGTCGATGTCGCCACAATCCGGCAAAGTTGTGATTAATCCCTGGCTTTAAAATCAAGAGCAGTCACAATTCTGGTTTATGATATGAACATGCAAAAAAATACTTCTTTAATAGCCAAATCCACTATCTCGCTAATTGCTCTCGCGCTTCTGCTTTCTGGTTGCTCCAAGAGCACCGAGGGCGCCAACACGAGCTCCGGCGAGAACGATGCATTGGTGACCGATGCCAAGGCAACCGGTGAGACCACCTTTGGTTCGAGTGTGAAGTTGCCATCTGGAGTTGAAATCTCCTTTGGTGCGCTTTCTAACTACAAGCCCAGCCCATATGCCTCAAATGTGACACCTGGTGCGCTGACTAATAAATTTGAAGTAACCGTTATTAATAATGGTTCTGAAACAATCGACCCAACAATGGTCACCTTTTCTCAAGGCTCTGGTAGCAATGTCTGTACCGATTTACTAGATGGCGATAACGGAATCAATGGAACATTGGCCAGCGCGCTAGCAAAAGGTGAAACCGGAAAATTTGATTACGCTGTCAGTTGCATCGATGCTAAAAAGGGCGATCCGCTATTTTTAACAGCAACCGTTGGTGCAGATGTAGTTAAAGTCTCTGGATCACTTGGTTAATAGCTATTCGGGAAAGTGACAAGCCAGCGAATGGCTTGGCGCAATCTCTAATACTTCTGGCACAGTTGTTCGGCATAAATCTTGCGCCTTCCAGCAGCGAGTATTAAAGACGCAACCCTTTGGTGGATTTGCTGGACTTGGTAGATCTCCCTGCAGCAAAATCTTTTCGCGGGCTCTACCAATTTTTGGATCTGGTACAGGAACTGCCGAAAGCAGCGCCTTTGTATAAGGATGGCGTGGCTTCAGGAAGAGATCGAAGGTTGGGGCCATCTCCATAATCTTTCCTAGGTACATGACGATCACTCGATCGGAAATATGTTGAACAACAGATAAATCATGCGCGATAAATAAGAATGCGATTCCGAACTCTTTCTGCAGATCATCAAGTAAGTTCACGATCTGGGCTTGAATCGATACATCCAGGGCTGATACCGGCTCATCTGCGACGATAAATTTAGGATTTAACGCCAATGCGCGCGCGATACCAATTCGCTGGCGCTGTCCGCCAGAGAACTCGTGCGGGAATCTATTTATATGCTCCGGATTTAAACCAACCTTGGCCAGAAGCCCGCGAACCGCTTCCTTTACGCCACCTTCAGGGGTAATTCCATGGATAACAAAGGATGATTCAATGATTGATCCAACTGTATGTCTTGGGTTTAGCGAGCTAAATGGATCCTGGAAAATCATCTGCATAGACGATCTGTACTTCTTCATCGCGCGTGGCTTTAACTTTGAAATATCCTGCCCTTGAAAGATGATTTCACCGCTCGTTGGTTCATACAATTTCATAACTGTGCGGCCAACCGTGGTCTTTCCGCATCCAGATTCGCCAACTAGCCCAACCGATTCGCCAACCTTTACATTAAAGGTGACGCCGTCTACCGCTTTGACGACAGGTGTTTCTGAACCAAAGGAGAAGCCGCGCTTTCCTTCGAAGTGCATCTTCAAATTATTTACTTCAAGAATATTCTCAGCCATTTATAGTCGCTCCTATTTGAAGTTGAGAAATACGTGACACATCACTTGCACCCAAATGGCATCTCGCCCATTGATCTTCGCGCTTTAACTCCAACTTCGGAGTCGTGCTAGTACATAAACCACTGCCAACATGTTCTGCAAATGCGCAACGTGGCGCAAATGAGCAACCGTTAGGCAAGTTAATCAAAGATGGTGGTGTACCTGGAATCGCCAAGAGTCTGTGTCCAAGTGATGACTGTTCCAGGCGAGGCAGTGAGGCTAACAATCCGCGAGTGTATGGATGAACTGATTGATAGAAAATATCGTCAATTCCGCCAGTTTCTACAATTTTTCCGGCGTACATAACGCAGACACGATCAGCGACTTCGGCGACAACTCCAAGATCGTGAGTAATCATGATGACTGCCATGTTGAACTCTTTTTGCAAATCTTTAATCAACTGCAAAATTTGTGACTGAACGGTTACATCCAGAGCAGTTGTGGGTTCATCTGCAATCAGCAGAGATGGATTGTTAATCAGCGACATCGCGATCATTACGCGCTGGCGCATTCCACCAGAAAATTGATGTGGGAAATCATTTACGCGCTTTGATGCATCTGGGATACCGACTAAATCAAGCATTTCGACTGCGCGAGCCAAGCCAGCGCGCTTGGAACCGGTGTTGTGCAGATGCCAGGCTTCAGCGATCTGCTTTCCAACGGTAAAGAAAGGGTGCAGCGCAGACATTGGATCCTGGAAGATCATCGCCATCTCTTTGCCACGAAGCGCGCGCAGTTCTTCGGGTTTTGCTGAAATCAAATCAACTCTGCCACTTGGCAGATCAAGCCAAGCGTGGCCAGAAATATTTGTACTTCCGGCGTTATGCAATCCCATCACAGCTAAATTCGATACAGATTTTCCTGAACCGGATTCACCAACAATGGCTAGCGTCTCACCAAGACCAACGCTGTAGCTAACTTCGTTCGTTGCTTGAACCAAGCCATCTTCGGTTGGAAAGGAAACGTTTAGGTTTTCGACTTCTAGGAATTTGCTCATTTTATTCTCACCCGCGGATCGATATATGCATATGCAATATCCACGATTAAATTCATAAAGACCACAAATGCCGATGCGATGATCGTTGTGGCAACAATAATTGGAAGATCATAAGTTTGGAAAACCGCCTTAACGCTGAGGCTTCCGAGGCCATCTAGCCCAAAGATCTTTTCAGTGATAATTGCGCCTCCAAGAAGACCAGAGAAATCCAAACCAGCCATGGTCACAAGCGGTGCAAGTGCGGCGCGTAAAACATGCTTACGCAGAATTACTTTCTCACTTAATCCTTTAGCGCGAGCGGTACGGATGTAATCCTCAGAAGCTGTTTCCAGGACGTTTGACCTAGTAAATCGGGTATAGGTCGCAGCGTATGCAATCGCCAAAGTTAAACTTGGGAAGAAGAAGGCTTTTAGCCAGCCGACTGGGTCAGTAAATGGATTTGCCCAATTGCCAATTTGCAACGGGTCAATCAAATTAAATTTAAGAACAACAAAGATAATTATGAGTACGCCAGTTAAAAAGGTAGGAAGCGAGGTGCCGACAAGTACAAATACAGTGCTCGCCTTATCTAAGAATTTGCCGCGGTTTTTGGCGGCTAAAATTCCGAGGCTTACTCCGACGACCATCCATAAGAAGAAGGCGCCTAAAGCAAGGCTGAGGGTTACTGGGAAAGTCTTCGCAATTAATTCAGTTACACATTGATGGCGGGTGAAGGTATATCCAAAGGCCGGTGCTGGGCAGTGAAAAGCCGCTGCGCCTTGTCCATAATCTCTTCCGAGGAAGAGTCCTTGCATAAAGCGCCACCATTGTTCAAGAACAGGAACATCAAGGCCGAGGCGGATTCTATTTGCCTCAACTAAAGCCGGGGTGCATTGCTTGGAACAGATCAAGCGAGCGGCATCAACGGGAATCCAATCAAAGATGTAGAAGACGGAGATGCTCACCAGAATAAGCAAAATTAAGGTGTAGATCACGCGCCGGACTACAAAGTTAAACAATTTCAGACTCCAGTTGTTTATTGAGAATTAATTTGATTCCTCTAAAAAGCACCAGGTGATAATTTCTTATCACCTGGTGCCTTTACTTTAGAGCAAATACGTTTTAAATATTACTTCTTAACGTATAGGTTGCCGAATATCCAAGTTCCCTGAGGATCCCAGAAATCAACTCCACCAACCTTTGAGCCCCAATAATCTTGGGTCTTTGTAAAGGCGGTGTAGACATACCAGTACTGATCCATACCGAACTGGTTCAGCTTCTTCCACATCGATGCCTGCTTATTGCGATCGAGCTCATTTAGAGCCTTATTCACATTTGATATGAAGAGCTTGTATGAAGCGGCTTGTGCGCCGGTTGCCTTCATGTTGCTTGTGTAGTTACAGCAACCTTGTCCCCACATCTCAGGTACAACTGTTGAAGCATTTGCCCAGTCTGGACCCCAACCGGAACCGAATAGATCAGTTTCAGTCTTGTACTTCTCAAGGTTCGCATTCCAGGTTCCTGATGGCTTGTAAGAAACGTTGACTACAAGGCCAGCCTTCTTAAGTCCATCGCCCACGATAGTTGCAACCTTCTTGCTAGTTGCAGTATCAGTGCGATAGTAAGAGATGCCCTTCTTAGGGTCAGTAACTCTCTTTACAGTTGCTGGACATACCTTCTTGGCATCATTTAGCAGCTGCTTTGCATATTCAGGATTTCCTTCGATCTTGTAATTCTTATCGTGAATATTTCCAGTTGTTGGAGCGTAATCAAGGCCAAGGTTTGGCTTGATGATTCCATCGCCTGGTTCGCCGTAGTACTTAGTACCACCGTTTAGGTCAATGAGCGCCTGTGCTGGGTAAGCGAAGAAGATCGCCTTACGAACCAACAAGCAGTCAAGGTGACCTGGTGCGTTATTTGCAGTCACATAACTTACATATGGGTCGAAGAGGTTCCAACGACGATCTGCCATCTTTGGATCTTCCATCGCCTTGATGTTGTTGGCAGGTGCCAATCCATCTAGGTTAACCGCATTTGGCTTGGAATCTTTTAGAGTGATCTCATCGCGTAGATCTTCAGCAACGTTAAATGTTACGACGATCTTATCTGGATAAGGTGTCCGGAAATCTGAAGACTTATTCCATTCTGGGTTTCTTACCAAAACGAATTCATCGTTGATTTCATACTTTGAAATCTTGTATGGACCTGTCGCCAATGGGTGGAGGTCATACTTATCGCCAGTGTCTTTTGACTTCTTGACTGGACCAGATGCCTGGTAAGTCATGTAGTAGTTAAAGTCTGGTACTGACTTCTTCAAGTTGTAAGTAATTGTGTTACCTGAACAAGTTACAGCTTTGTCATATAGATCTTGACCGGTCTTTACATATGGACCCTTGTAACTTGATTCTCCACCTGAGCCAGGGATATCAAGCCACTGGATTGGATAGGCAGGACCTTCTACGAAGAGCTCAGTTGCAAATGTACGAGACATTCCATACTTAAGATCTTCGCAAGTTACTGCTGATCCATCTTCCCAAGTAACTCCATCACGAAGTGTGTATTTCCAAGTCTTTGCTTTATTGCTTGGCACGCCTGTGTTAGTTGCAAGGTCAGGAATCAAAGTAAATCCATCTTTGCCTGCTGTTGGTGTGTAAGAAACCAAAGTACGCATGAAATATGCGCTAGTGAAAGCAAGGTGCTGTCCGGTGTAGTTACGTTGCGGATCTAGATTCGCAAACTGCTCACCATTTGTATAAAACTCAAGCGTGCCACCTGTTACTGGTGATGCACTAGCAGCAGTTGCTGAACTAGTACCAGCTACCGATAGCAGCGCTGCAGTCAGCGCTACCGCTGAACCTGCCGCAATCGCCTTACGGATAGAAATCTTCATTCTTATTTTTCTTCCTTCCAAGTTGATGGAGGGTCAGGTAAACGAGGGCAACCTGACTTCCACATTAGTGCGCTTAGTCAACAACGCGGCAGGCTTATAGTCAATGGCAAAAGCGGACTAAATTGGGCAATTAGGTTAAATAGCCTCAGGGGTGATTTCTATTGACGATCGGCTTTTGGATCGATCGCATCGCGGATGGCATCGCCGAGCAGGTTTAGCGCCAAGACTATGGCGATCAGATATCCGGATGTAATAAGAAGGTAAGCCGGATCCGAGCTCCACTTGCTGCGGGCATCATCTAGCAAAATTCCGAAAGAGATCGCAGGAGGTTGGACACCGATTCCTAAGAAAGCAAAGACCGCTTCGGCTGATAAATACCCGGGCAGCGCAAGAGAAAGGAAGATGATCGTCGTTGCCCAGAGATTAGGCAACATCTCTTTTACGATAATTCGATAATGAGATGCGCCTTGAGATTTTGCAGCCAAGATGAAATCGCGTTCTCGTAAAGAAAGTGCTTGCGAGCGGATCAGCCGTGCAAAACCAGGCCAACCGAAGAAGACAAAGAAGATCATTAAGACCAAAAGTCTGGCGCTATTGTCTTGCAGCAGACCAGTGCCGGTCAGGCGCTCGACAAGTGGTGAAGATAAAGCGACGATCATAAAGAATGAAGGAAATGCAAAGAGGAAATCAGAGTAACGACCGATTAGCGCATCGATTTTTCCACCGAAGTAACCAGCGGCGATTCCAACAAGGAGCCCAATTCCGATTGTTGAAACTGAGGTAATGATCGCAACGGTAAATGAGATACGAGAACCGTAGAGAACATTTGCAAAGATATCTCGGCCATCTTCTGGCGTAAGTCCAAATGGGTGAGCCCAAGAGATTCCACCAAATTTGCCGATCGGGAAGTTGGCGCGATCCGGGTCAAGTAAATCTAAATAAAGCGCATAAGGATCAACTTTTGTTAACTTTGCAATCAACGGCGCTAAGAACGCTGCCGCGATAAAGATTATCGAGACTATGCCCGAAACTACGCCAATTCGATTGCGCTTAAATCGCGACCAGGCGATCTGATTTGGGGTACGCAATACGACTTTCTGGTCTACCGCCTGAGCGTCTGCATCAAGGCTCTGCGCCATTTACTTATCCCCTTTTGAAAAAGTTATCTCACCAACAATTTTGCGAGTCTAACAAGGATTCATTTACCGAGTAAAGCGTGAAGCCGATTTAAATCCAATATGCCAATAAAAAGCGATAGGAATTAGCACTCCACAAGCCATTAAAACCACCCATTCTTGCTCAAGATGAGCCCCAATCATCACCCCTGCAATTGCCGGTCCAGCAATTCCAGAGACACCCCATTGCAGACTGCCGAGCGCACTGGCGCGGCCCCGAATATGTTCGGGAGTTAACTCCTGCATTAGCGCCGGGTTTGTCGGCGCAAGGACCATTTCACCGAATGCGAAAATCAATTGACTTACACAGAGCGCAATTCCTGGCATAAACATTGACAAGTATGGAGAAATTCCGACAGCCAGCCAAGATAGTGCCCAGATAATTGAGACAGAAATTAAAGCCGCATATTTAGAATATTTAGAGATGATATTTAAAATGAGCGGCTGAAAGATAACAATGGCAAATGTATTTACTCCAAAAATAATGCCGAGCCAGTTTGGTGCTAAATCCAAATATTGGGTGGCATAAATCGGAAGTCCAGATTGAAGAGGGCCATAACCAAAGGTTAAAAGAATTACTCCTGCAATGGTTACAAGTGAGAGCTCGCGGATACGAAATAATTCGAGATAGCTTCCTGATTCTGGTTCGTGTTCTTTTGCTATGTACTTTCCGGCGTGTGGAGTGTCCAGCCCCCAAACAAAGAATAAGAAAACTAGGTATGTAGCACCATCTAGCCAATACATAATTTGATAAGAAAAGATTGAGGATTCACGGATCAGTATCGCGGATAAGAAACCACCAACGCCTAGCCCTAAATTCATCAACATAAAGTTAAAACCAAAGATTTTGGGGCGATCTACTTCTGGCGTGACTCGCGTCAAAATTACCATCTGCGCTGGCCACACACATTGGCCGCCAAAAGCAAAGAGAGTCATAGCGATATAGGCATGAGTATGTGTCGTGACAAAGGAGAAACCAATTGCCGAAATTCCTGAAATAACTAGCCCAAAGACCATCACGATCTTTGGACCAATTCGATCAACTAGCGAACCTAAAGGTGCGGTGCAGGCGATTCCAAATAGCGCGCCCCAAGCCATTAACAATCCGCCAAATGAAGTTGTAAAGCCACGCATATCGTGGAGATAAACCATTAAAAGCGAAAGCGTCATGCCGCGACCAATTGCACTCAAAGCAATGCCTGCAACTATGCGACGTGAATGTGGGTTAAGCAGCGCCGTGAACTCTTTAAAGGGCAGTTTTGAAGCGAGCATCAGCGCAGTGTATATCTGAGACAATAACTCTTGTGTCCAATAACTTC